>JAZOMF010000041.1:0-8258 GCA_045653805.1 Eubacteriales bacterium | reverse complement strand
TTTTTCGAGAAAAAGCTTGGCAAAAAGCTTCCACAAGAAAAGATTGAAGAAGTAGCCGTAGAGTAATAGCACACCGTGAGGATTTCAAGCGAAACTCTTGGGCTATCGTGTTGCAAGTATAACCTCACTAACAAACAAACGGGGTTGGGGGACACGGGGATGGGGATGTATTAAAAATTCGCCTTTGATTTTATGAACGCAATCGCTTTTATGCGAATTTTTAGAACTCACTCCTATCCCCCGTGCGGCGTTTCTTTGGTTCGTTTCTTTCCGCTGGTGGAAAGAAATGAACACAAATAAAACTCACCGATAAACATCAATTTAACGAAAAAAGAAGTCCCTTGGCGTGCCTGCGATAAAGCAGGTATTAAAACAACTGAAAAGGATGCGAGAATATATCGCATCCTTTTCAGTTATAGGATTTCATTCATAGAGTGAACCGACTTTAAATTTCACAAAATACGGATCATTCTGTATTGTTTTAATAATGGTTGTTCCTTCATAATATTGAATACTGATTTCACTGTTAAATTTTATATGTATCTTCTTCAAATCATCGGCGGTATATTTATAACATTCTCCAAATAGGTAATAGAATTTTTGTTCACCAATAATCTTTATACCATAATATTTCTGCCTAACATTATGCGCAATCGGTGTTAGTTCCGGAGTTGTTAGAAAATCAATTTTAGGGTGAGAAATTTTAATTTCGCTAATTTGAGATATTTGAATTTTTGAAAATTGTTTTAATAAACGATTTGTTGTTGCGATACAAATTGTTGCTATTAAAATTACAGCCAGAGGAATGAGGGTGATCCAAATCGTACTCGGATTTTTAAAGGATGCCCACAAAAATAGTGCCAGAAAAATCAAAGCGGTTATCAAAGTGAAAACCGCGATTTTTCTGTTTCTCAGGATATATTTCTTGTGTCTTTCAAAATGATCTGCCATAATAGTTCCCCCGAAAGTAGAATTTTATTGTATTTATTATATAACATTATTGTTATCTTGTCAAGCATTTCTCTTGTTTAAGAGAGGCTTTTGTGACCACAAAGGCAGTGCTTTTCAGGAAAAGCAGATAGACTTTTGGGACGCACAAATCAAAGGCTCCCTCCGGGAGGGAGCTCCCGACGAAGTCGGGTGAGGGAGAGCGCGTTACGATAGAATTAGTATAAATTCAAAGTTACGCGGGCTCCTTCCGTCACGCTATCGCGTGCTACCTTCCTCCCGGAGGAAGGCTATGTTGCCGCCCTACAGTACACCACAAGGTGTAATACACTATACCTTGCAGGGCAAGGCGTGTGAGAAAAGGAGTACGAACAAATCGTCCGTACTCCTTTTGCTTTTTTCGGCAGGTAAAACCTGCTTTATGGTAGGTGTCCTTTTCGGGACTTCTTTTTATTCTGTCTTTGCCTTATCTGCGGCAAAGGATTCCACAATATTAAACCTTTTATCAAGCTCGGCAAATATAACGTCCGCAATTCCCTCGCCGCCAAATGCATCGCGAGGAACTCTGTTCTCCTTGAGATCATTATACTTCTTACTGCCCCTTGCCGCTTCCTTGATAAACTTCAAGCACTTCTTTAACTTGAAAATTCTCACGGCGTCACCCCAGTAGGAAACGTAGTGGTCGGCAAGTCTGCGCTCGATGGTATTTGCAGAATGGGTTACAACTATCGGCACGCCGAAGAATGCAGGCTCCATAAGTCCGTTTCCGCTCTTACCAAGGTAAAGGTCTGACATAGCAATAAGCTCAAGCACCTTCTCGGTAAAGCCAAAGGGGTAGATTTTAAGGTTGCCCTTTGTCTTGAGCGCACTGACTCGCTTGTAAAGATCGGGATTCTTTCCGCACACGATGATAACATTGATGGGAAGATCCTCCTCGGCAAGCTTCTGACAAAGCTTTTCAGCCATACCTATGCCGTATCCGCCCTCGGTGAGATAGATGGTGAATCTATCGTCCATTCCCCATCTTGCTCTCAACTCCTCGCGAGTCTCGGTGATCTCAAACGCCTCTTTTCTTATAGCCAGAGGCACTCTTTTAAGATTGTTATTCTTAAAATGACGCTTGTGCAGCTTCACAGCGCGGATGTATCCCTCGGGCATAGAAATCGTGGTAAAATCACAGGGATAGCGGAACATCGCATTGATGTGCGCGTCGGGCACGTGCATTACCGTAAAGGGCTTCTTCTCCATCTTTTGGGCGTAGTAATTGGTTGCCCAATGGGTGCTGACTACGATATCAGGTTCAAGCTCTTCCATATGCTTCATGCTCGCCTCAAACGCGCCTCTGGTAGTCTGCTTCATTACAAATCGGCTGACTATTTTCGTGCCGAAGAGGTTCATCAAGAAGATAGTGAGATTTGCATAGAGTGGGAAGCGATTGTAATAGCGCACCTCTCGTCCCATGCTCTCTTCAAACTTGATAAGAGTCTCGTTGCCGCCCTCTCTAAAGAACTCACTGCGAACTATCTCAAAATATTCGCCGTATTTCTTCTCAAAGGCATCGCAAATGGATCTCTCGGTCATTATATGTCCGAATCCCGCCTCAACAAACGGGAAAACTATTCTTAGCTTTTTCATATCAATCTCCTGAACGAATTTTTTCACTCGTTATCAGCAGCATCGCTTGAAGAGGACTTAACTCCGCCCTCGACTACGTGCTCAATATCGGTGGTGTCGGTATGAGGAATAGGCTTCCAACCAAGGTTCTTACAGAAAAGCGAGATAACATCCATGGGAATAGCAAGAAGAGTAAAGAAGGGCAGGAGCAAGACCGACATGATCTTGATAAATCCGCCAACCTTTGGTATTCTCTTTGCCTCAAGAATGTAGACCAAAATTGTCAAAAGCACCGTACCAAGATAGGAAAGACAGGTGGTAAGCGCCATCAGGGGAAGCTTTGAGATATAAACCTCGGGAATGGTAAGCGTGCTATCAAACAAGGGAGCAAGCAGATACATGCTGTGCTCGATTATACCGAGGCAAACGGTAATAACACCCACGGGAAGAACGTTTACGGTTATATCGTAAACCGAGAATTTTCTGGGACTTGCGCCCTTCTTGGGAGACTTGAAAAGCTCGCGCACCAGGTCGCCGAATCTCTGAAAAAATACGAGAGTGTGTCCTCTCATCCAACGGAGTCTCTGTCTCCACATTATTCTCCAGGTCATAGGCTGCTCGTCGTAGAACATAGCCTCGTCGCAATAAACCACGGGGGTGTCTGCAATTATCTGATCTGCGGTTATCTCCCAGTCCTCGGTGAGGGTGACGTACTTCCAGCCGTCCTTGAGCGCCTTTGCGGGAACTATGTAGCCGGTACCCTGCACTCTTGTGGAGCAACCAAGCACCGTTCTTCCGCGGCTCTCGATACGGCATCCGTAAACGAAATACAGACCGTAAAGTGCACTCATTATGTTAGAGCCGAAGTTTTTGGAGTTTCTAAAGGAAGTGATAACACTTCGCTCTCCGTTAGCAATATATGCGTCGTTCATTTTGGAAATGAACTGCCCGTCCAGAATGTTGTCAGCATCGAGAATGAAGAATCCGTCGAAATGCTCATCACCATGATCCTTGGCGATTCGGTCAACAAGATATTTAAGGGCATAACCCTTGGTGCACTCGTCGGGGTTGTTATATTCGTACACGGTAGCCCCTGCCTCGCGAGCCATCTGTGCGGTCTTGTCGGAGCAGTTATGGGCCACCACGAAAACGTGCAGATTTTCCTGGGGGTAATCGGATTTCGCAATGCTGTCAACGAGATTTGCAATAACATTCTGCTCGTTTCTCGTGGGAATCAGTATGCCGTAGCGGAGTTTTTTCTCCGACACGGGGAACTTCTTCTTAGTAAACACACCCACTATTCCAAATATGATGTAGTGTGCCATCATCGCGAAAAATATTCCGTACAAAACCGTTTTTATTATATCAACTATAAATAAATAATCCATTTCTAACCTCTGAATTAATTGTCGCCTACATGGGGCGCGTCACTACCTTGCGATGGATACGATGTGGAAAGGATAAGCTTTGCGGTGAATTTACCGTTTTTCTCATCACATACAAAGCTTCCCCTCATCTTTTCCATTATCTTTTCGCAAGTCTTAATTCCTATGTGATTGCTTTCGGGCTTGGTGTCATCCTGCTTAACTGCATTGGAAAACGAAACCGCAAAATAGCCATCACTATTTTCAAACGATATTTTCACCGTCTCTGTGGGGTCGGCATACTTTTCAAGGTTGGTGAAAATGTTGCCCACCACTCTACCGAGATACATCGTGTCGACATAAACCTTGCAATCACTCGCTATGTCACGGGTTTCAAAGAAATATCCCTTTTCAACCAACAAAAGCGTGTGCTCGGCAATCATCTGGCGCAGAATATCCACGCTCTGCATCGAAGCATTTTCCATCTCGCCATCCTGCTTGCCAAACACAAGAAAATAGGAGAACATATCGTCCGACATTGCCTTAAGTCGCATGGTGTTTTCCTTGCAAGCCGCGATATATTCGAGATTTGCAGGGTCTTCATTTTGAAGCTCTATAAGATCCAGATATCCCAAAATTACAGTCAAAGGGGTTCTTATATCGTGAGACATAGCGGTAATAAGTGCCGAGTTTGCCTCCCAAGCTTGCTTCTCCTTGGTCATATTGTCAACCACGGAGTTTCTCATGCTGTTAACGTCCTTTGCAAGTGCTGTTATCTCGTCATTTCCTTCAAGGGTGATGGGCAGGTCGAGATTGCCGCCCTCAACCAGCTTGACCGTGTGAGCCAAGTGATTGATGCGCCTTGTCATTTTCGCAAAATAAAAGGTCACGATTATTGCAAGCACCAAAACAGCAGATGCAAGCGCTGAAACAAGTACGCCCACATATAGGAAGTCCTCTGTGTAATCAACAACGGTAACAAGCAGAGTTCCGTCCACAAATATTACAGGAGAAAGCTCGCGGTTTCCCTCAAGAATATCGTCAAGCTCCTTGAGGTAATTGATCTTTGCTTCCTCGGTTAGATACTGCTCAAATCCGCGATCTCCCGAGATCCAAGGGTTATTGAAGAAGGGGTTCGTGGTTTTGTCCGCTACCTCTCCAAAGTCCTTGAACCAGTTGGGAGCGTACATAAGATTTTCGTCCTTGTAGACGATTATATCGACGTATTTTCCCTCACGCCATTGGGAGATTTTAGCTGTATCGTCAACGTAAAGCTTGTTTTCCCATACGTACTGCTGAAAATCCTCGACGTACCCGTTTATTCTATCCTCCTGCGACCCGTCGGAAAGATAGTATCTCCAAACGAGAAATCTTCCCGTCTCGTTCACTATCCCGAAGACCACCGCCGCTGCAAGAATGGCGATACAGAGAATGACGGCAAGTCGCGTTCTCATAGACACGAATTTATTTTTATTAGCCAAACTGATACCCCTTTCCCCAAACGGTGCGGATAAGCTTGGGATTTGATGGGTCATCCTCCAGCTTCTTGCGAAGACCGAGCATATTGACCATTACGTTATTTGCGCTGGACGGCATAGCCTTCTCTCCCCAAACCGCCTCGAAGATGGTATCGGAGTCAACGGTCTCCCCTCTTTTGCCGAGAAGATAGAAGAATATCTCTGCCTCCTTGTCTCGCAGACAGGGATTGGCACCGTTTTTCAGCACTATGCGCTCGTTAAGGTTAACGTCCACACCGCAGGGCAGGTGGATCATACCGTCATTCTCTTCCTTGCCCTTATAGACCATATATCTGCGCAAAAGCGACTCGGTTTTCATCAAAAGCTCGGCTGAAGAAAAGGGCTTTACCAGATAATCATCGCCGCCGCTGACGTATGCTCTCTCCTTGTCTCTATCAAGAGACTTAGCAGTAAGGAAGAGTATGGGAGCCTTGGACTTCTCGCGGATCTTCTCTGTTGCCTCGATACCCGACATATAGGGCATCATAATATCCATAATGATAAAATCGATATTCTCGCGCGCCACGGCATCCACAGCCGCAAGGCCGTTTGCCGCCTCGACTACCGAATATCCCTTTTTCTGAAGCAAAAGTCGAACTATCTTGCGAATGTCCGCCTCGTCGTCAACAACGAGTATTCTGATGCTCGAATTATCCACAGGCTCACCTCCCAACACTTATAAATGTTACATAATTATACCATATAATTTAACAATAAACAACCAAAATGCCCACAATTAAGAATAATTAAGAATTGTACAGACAAAAGAGTTGGGGTCTCTCGCAAAAAAGCGAAAGACCCCTATATTAAAATCATTTACGAACTGCGCTTTGAGAGAACAATCCGCCGAAATTTACGTTATTAAGTCCGAAAAGATAGGACGCCACCAGCACGAGCAGCGCAGGCATAGGTGTTACGAAATGCACGAACCACAAGGAGTTCAGAGCAACACCGCCAACCTGAAGAGACAGCAATCCTGTATACATTCCCTCAATAATAAGCTTAACTGCGGTAGCTACGCCGCCAACAGTGGAGAAAAATTCAACGTCCGAGAACCACATTCCAAAAGCCATACAAATAGCCAGTAAAAAATTCAAGGAGCTTGCAAGCGCCCACATTTTTACAGGAATCAAAATATCCCTTTTCCTCTTTCCAAGATCAATAGAAACTCTATCCTCAGAGCCCACTCTCCAACCTGCGGCAAACTGCAAAAACAGATAAAAAAGGATGGCAAACACGCTTGTAGCTATTTTGAGAGGTGCGCTTTCAGCCATTCCAGCCGCCAAAGCAAGCACCATACCGAAAAGTCCGATAGCAACCTGATTCAAAAACAAATGCACGCTCTGATACGAATATCTTGTAAAAAAATCCTTCATAACTACCCTTTCAAAATTGCAAGATGATAAAATTTAAATGTCAAACACCCATTTTGATTATTATACTACACAAATGTGTCCTTTTTTACATAACAGTGTGAAGATTTAGAGAAATTCACAATTTTAACTATAAATTAAATCGCTGTGGCACAAAGGCAAATTATACAAAACTCATCATTGGAAATTATACAGATATGCCAATATTTCAAATAGTTCTTGAAAAATAGAAAATGATTTGGTATAATTATTATATCAAGAAAAAAGGATATTTTTTATGTCGTATCAAGTCAGTATAGAAGAATTCCCGCCCATAATCCGTGAATTCGCTTCATATAAGACCGCCATTCAGGGTTGCTCGCAAAAGACCGCAGACGAGTATCTTCTCGACCTGCGCACCTTTTTCCGCTATCTCATCGCACGAGAGAGAGGTATCGACCCCGATTCCGACGAGTTTTGCGAGATAAGCATACTTTCTGTAGACGTTGACTACATCAAGGGCATCACCACCGACCGCATCTACGATTTCCTGCTCTATACCGGCAACGTCCGCAAAAATATGTGGGCGAGCAAGGCGAGAAAGCTCTCTGCTATCAAGGGACTTTTCAAATTTATGACGGTGAAGCGCGGCTATCTTGAAGACAACCCCGCCGCCAACATCGAAGCGCCCAAAAGGAAGAAAACTCTGCCGAAATTCTTGTCGCTTGAAGAGTCAAAAATGCTTCTCGACACCGTCAGAAACGACGTTGGATCCAAAACCCGACTCCGCGACCTTTGTATCATCACGCTTTTTCTCAACTGCGGAATGCGACTTAACGAGCTGGTGGGAATCAGCTTAAATGACCTTGACCGCGAGTTAAATCACGTCAGAGTGCTGGGTAAAGGCAGTAAGGAGCGAATAATCTACTTAAACGATGCCTGCAAGGTGGTGCTTGCCGACTATCTTATGAATTACCGACTAATCGAGCGCAACCGAAACGTCAGCGACAAGGCGCTGTTTTTAAGCAACCGCGAAAAGCGCATCAGCGATAAGATGGTGCAGGCGATGGTGTATAAATATCTGGACCTTTCGGGGCTGGGGGCAAAGCATTATTCGGTACATAAGCTCCGCCATACCGCGGCGACCTTGATGTATCAGAGCGGCAACGTGGATATTAGAGTGCTTAAAGACATTTTAGGTCACGAGCAGTTGAACACTACACAAATCTACACCCACGTCAGCGATAAAAACATGATGAACGCTATGGCGCAGAACCCATTGGCGGATCTGACCGATACAAAGGCGGATAAAAATGAGTAATTTCAAATTTTGATTTGTCGGTGGGATAACGACACCCTAAAACCGTAGGGCGGTGCCGATTTGCTTGCAAATGAGGTGTCGCCGTTTCATTGATTTGAAAATATTCGTCACGGGACGCCGAGGACGTCGTCCCCTACGGTCT
>JAZOMF010000040.1:0-6891 GCA_045653805.1 Eubacteriales bacterium | reverse complement strand
ATCTCCTGCGGCGTGTTCTTTTTTGCTAAGCTTTTTTCTTTGCGCCTCTACTGCCAAAGAAAAAAGCGGGTAAGCAATTTAAAAAGGCTTTGTGTAGAAAGGGGAACCCCCCACTTGTGCGGTTCCCCTCTGCCAAGCCTTCGGCTTGTCATTCACCCCTCTGTGGCGCTTTGGAAGGGTAAGGGAGTTTCGCGCCTTGCGAGGCGCGACCGCCGATCGCGGCGGCTCCGACGAGCTTTTGAAAAAGCTCGAGCAAAACTTTCCACAAGACAACGCCGTGACGTTCCCTTAGCCCTATAAATCAAAATTTCAAACACAAAAACGGCGGGTTCCCCCGCCGTTTTTTCAATATACAACTTACTTCTCCTCTGCCACACCCTTGATGGATGCAACGAGACCTGCTACGTTCTGGATCTCGGAGGGGATAATGATCTTGGTCGCCTGACCGTCAGCCACCCTTTCAAGAGATTCAAGACTCTTGAGCGCGATAACGCCCTCGCCGGGCTTTGCATCGTTGATCATTCTGATACCGTCTGCGGTAGCCTGCTGGATCTTCAGGATCGCCTCTGCTTCACCCTCTGCCTTAAGCACCTGAGACTGCTTTTCTGCCTCTGCACGAAGGATTCTGGACTGCTTTTCTGCCTCTGCATCAAGGATGAGAGACTGCTTTCTACCCTCTGCCACAAGAATGTTAGAATTCTTTTCACCCTCTGCACGGAGGATGGCTTCACGTCTTTCACGCTCTGCCTTCATCTGCTTTTCCATGGCATCCTGAATTTCCTTGGCAGCAATAATGTTCTTAAGCTCAACGCGGCTGACCTTGATTCCCCAAGGGTCGGTAGCCTCGTCAAGGATGGAGCGCATCTTGGAGTTAATGATATCGCGGGAGGTAAGAGTAGCATCCAGCTCCATCTCACCGATGATATTACGGAGAGTGGTGGAGGTAAGATTCTCGATCGCCGCCATAGGGGTAGCGTGACCGTATGTGTAGAGCTTTGCATCGGTGATCTGATAGAACACAACGGTGTCGATCTGCATTCTAACGTTATCCTTTGTAATAACGGGCTGGGGCGGGAAATCCGCAACCTGCTCCATCTTGTTGATTCTCTTGCTTATCTTATCAATAAAGGGAATCTTAAAGTGAAGGCCTGTGCCCCAAGTAGTGTGATAAGCGCCGAGACGCTCGATAACGTAGGCTCTCGCCTGAGGTACGATGTGAATGTTCGAAATGATGATAGCGACTACAACTGCCGCAACGCCAATTAAAATTGCCTGCCAGGGTTCCATAATGTGTTTCCTTTCTTTATGAAAAATTAATTTGTTTCAATTTACTTGCGCCTGCAAATAAGCTTGACGCCCTCGATCCTCTCAACGGTCACTCTCTCGCCTGCCGAGGCGCTCTCGCTCTCCTCTGCCATTCTGGCGCTCCAGATCTTACCGTCGATCTTGATCTCTCCTACGCCAAATTCCGCAGGAATATCCGACACAACGGTGGCATCCTTGCCTAAAAGCAGGTCGGTGTCAGTAGGCTCACTGCCATGATTTTTCAATATCTTCTTTCGGAACACGGTAAATGCCAATGTTAAAACCACTACCGATATAGCTCCAAATACCAGTGTCTGCACCCACGGGTCGATATCAAAGAATGACATAATAAGCGCCACCAGAATGCCGGGGGTAAACCAGATGGACACCAGCTCTGCCGTTTGGATCTCCAAAACCAACGCAATAACAAATAAGACCGCCCAAATTATGGTCATTGTGTAGGGCTCCATTAAAATCCCTCCTTCATTTACTGAACGATGCTAACTAAACAGTATATGTTTCTGTCTTGATACAATTATATCACACAATCACGTGATTGTCAATACCGTTTCGATGAAAATTTTATACAAACTTGAATTTGCATTTTGGTACACCTTTCACAAATTCTCCTTTATTACATTATATAGCAAAACCCCATAAAATACAAGGGTTTTTATCGTTATTGTGTAAAAATACATAGGAAATGTCTCTTTTAATTTTGTCAAGATACCGAAAAGTAAAAAAATAAGTGAAATTATATTGTTTTATCAATAAAAGTATGATATAATATATAATGCGTTAATGTTTTTGTAGCTATTCTTTCCTTCGACCCCAAGGTATTATGGAGAGATTTATCTAAAAATAAAATTTATGAGGTAGCTTTATGAATAAAGAGCCCGAATTGAATAATTTAGACCTGCCTGAGGGGGAGCCCGCCTCTGAGCCTGCCGAAGAGGTCGAAGCAATCGACGAGACTATCGAATATCCTGAAGCGCAGGAAAACGTCGAAGATGGCGAAAATCCCCCCGCCGAGGAGACAAAAAGCAAGAAAAACGGCTTATTCAACACTCTTAAATCACTTTTCGACTACGTTGAGATATTAGCCGTGGCAATTTTGGCGGTGCTGCTTGTCTTTACCTTCGGATTCCGCTTGTGCAAGGTGGACGGCAGCTCTATGAACAATACTTTAGGTCACGGTGAACTGCTGATAACCACCAATCTCTTTTACGAGCCCCGGCAGGGTGACATAATCGTGTTCCATCTCTCCAACGACTATTACGAGCAGCCCTTGGTCAAGCGAGTAATAGCAACCGAGGGTCAGCATGTGGAAATAGACTTTATAAACGGTGTGGTCACAGTGGATGGTACTCCACTGGTTGAGAAATACATCTATATTGACGGTGGCGAATATGACATTCGTGCCGAGTTTGACCGCCAGTATCTGCTGACCGATGATGAGGGCAGGGTCATTGGATTCTATGCTACTGTGCCCGATGGCCACGTTTTTGCCATGGGCGACAACCGTAACCACTCCACCGATTCCCGCGCCGTCAGCGTTGGCTTTGTTGATAAGGATTGCATCCTTGGAAAAGCCCTTGTGCGTGTTGCTCCCTTTACAGTTTTTAATTGATACTTTATACCCTTATGAAGTAAACCGCTTGCGGTTTTCTACATAAATTTTTCATTTTTAATTTTTCATTTCCTTACCGGAGGTTGCTATGCCATCAAATCAGATACAGTGGTTCCCCGGCCATATGGCGAAAACGAGACGATTGATCTCGGAGAATCTCAAAAACGTTGACGTCGTTATTGAAATTCTCGATGCACGTATTCCCTATTCGTCCAGAAACCCCGAAATCACAAAGTTAATAGAAAACAAGCCCTCGCTGATAATACTCAACAAGGCAAATCTTGCCGACCCCGTCCAGAACAAGCTCTGGCAGGAGCATTACAGCACCGACAAGACCGCCTGCATCCTCGTAGACTGTCTCACGGGCGAGGGACTTAATAAAATTCTCCCCGCTATCCGTGAATTGATCAAAGAGAAGCTTGAGCGATACGAAAATAAGGGTATGAATCGCCGCATATTCGCTATGGTTCTGGGTATCCCAAACGTGGGTAAGTCAACTCTTATAAATAAGCTCTCGGGCAACAAAAAGGCAAAGGTTGAAAACCGCCCCGGTGTCACACGCGATAAGCAGTGGTTCTCCACCGGTATAGGACTTGATATTATGGACATGCCCGGTATCCTTTGGCCTAAGTTTGAGGATAGAACTGTGGGCGAAAACCTTGCCCTCACAGGCGCTATCAAGGATGACGTAGTTCAGATAGAGGAGCTGGCTATGGCTTACTGCAATCGAATGAAGAGTCTTTACCCCGACTTGCTTGCAACTCGCTATAAGCTTGGCGAAAAGGAGACCTTCGTGGGCATGAGCGACTATGACTTGCTTTGCTACATCGGTAAAAAGCGCGGCTTTCTCATCTCGGGCGGAGAGATCAACACCGAGCGAACTGCCGATATGCTACTGGACGAGTTCCGCGCCGCAAAGCTAGGTAGAATTACCTTGGATAGAATTTGACAACGATGAAGGAAACCGCCTGCGGTTTTCAACCTCAATTTTTCATTTTTCATTTTTCATTCAACCGGAGGTTGCCATGCCTGATTATTCAATAGAAACATCCCTTCACGAAAAGGGCTACGCCTACGTCTGCGGAATAGACGAGGCAGGTCGCGGTCCACTCTGCGGTCCCGTATTTGCCGCCGCCTGTATTCTTCCCGACGGTCTTTACATCGAGGGACTTAACGATTCCAAAAAGCTGACCGAGAAAAAGCGCGAAAAGCTTTTCGACGTCATCTGCGAAAACGCAATCGCTTATTGCATCGCCTCGGCAAGCGTTGAGGAGATAGACAATCTTAATATTCTTGAAGCAGACCTCTTGGCTATGCGCCGCGCAATCGACGGTCTTTCGGTAAAAGCAGATTTCGCCATCATCGACGGCAATATATCAAGAGATTTTCAGATTCCGGCTATGGCGGTGGTCAAGGGTGACGCCACCAGCATGAGCATCGCCGCGGCATCTATTCTTGCCAAGGTAGCTCGTGACCGCATCTGCATTGACCTCGACCGCGACTACCCCCAGTACGGCATTGCCAAGCACAAGGGCTACGGCACAAAGGCGCATATGGATGCACTCCGCGAATTTGGTCCTTCCCCCATACATAGAAAGAAGTTCATTCGCTTCTTGGACGAGGGCAAATAAATGGCTGACACAGAAAAGCAAGTACTTGGTCGCTTGGGCGAGGACATCGCCGCCGACTATCTCGAGAAAAACGGCTACCGTATCGTCCGCCGCAATCAAAGGTTTGGTAAAAACGAGCTGGACATCGTTTGCGAGGACGATAACTACATCATTTTCGTGGAGGTAAAGACACGAAGCTGTCTTTATCCTGAGTCGGGTACGTTTGGTATTCCCTCCCGCGCCGTGGATGAGGGTAAACGAAAGAACACCGTTAAAGCCTCCCGCGACTACCTAGCGGCAAATTATATTAATAAGCAACCCCGAATCGACGTGATCGAGGTCTATATGCTGGAGCAAAAATCTGCATTTAAGACCCCTACCGTCTTAAAAGTCAATCACATCCGCAATGCTTTTGACGCAAGAGGAAGAAAATTGCATTGAAAACCCAAACAAACAAAAAAACAAAAAAAACAAAAAAAACAAAGGAACCATTATCATGAACTACACAAGCACAAGAGGGCGCTCGGGTGAGGTTCGCTCGGCGGCAGAAATCATCAAGCAGGGACTCGCACTTGATGGCGGTCTCTTCATCCCCGAAAGCATCCCCGCACTCAACGAAGACGACATCAAGGCACTCTCTAAAATGTCCTACCCCGAAAGAGCCGCAACCGTCCTCTCCAAATTCCTTACCGACTACACCTACGATGAGCTTCTTGCAGATTGCGAAAAGGCTTACTGCGAAAGTAGTTTTCCAGACGGCGCCGCTCCTCTTGTAAAGGCTCGCGATGGCGTTTACTCCCTTGAGCTTTGGCACGGTCCTACCGCACCATTCAAGGATATGGCGCTCCAGATCATGCCCCGTCTCCTCTCCAGAGCACTCACAAAGACAGGTGAGGAGCGCACCGCCCTCATTCTCGTTGCAACCTCCGGCGACACCGGTAAGGCGGCACTTGAGGGCTACAAGGATATTGACGGCATTAAAATGATGGTATTCTATCCTGACCACGGTGTAAGCCGCGTGCAAAAGATGCAGATGGCTACTCAAACAGGCTCTAACGTCGACGTTGTGGCTATCCGCGGCAACTTTGACGACGCGCAGAGCGGCGTTAAGAAAATTTTCTCCGACAACGAGACGGTTGCTTTCCTTGACGAGAACGGTCATTTCTTCTCCAGCGCAAACTCTATCAACTGGGGCAGACTCGCTCCCCAGATCGTTTACTACGTATCTGCATACTGCGACCTTCTCAACGAGGGTACGATAAAGTACGGTGATAAGATCAACGTTTGCGTTCCTACCGGTAACTTCGGTAACATTTTCGCGGCGTACCTCGGCAAGCTTATGGGTCTCCCCCTCGGCAAGCTGATCTGCGCATCCAATCAGAACAACATCCTCACCGATTTCCTCCGCACCGGTGTGTACGATAGAAACCGCGCGTTCCACCTCACCATGTCCCCCTCTATGGACATTCTTATATCCTCTAACCTGGAGCGTCTGCTCTGCTTCACCGCAGGCAAGGCAGCGACCGCCGCTTATATGGACGATCTGGCCAGCCGAGGCGTTTACACCGTCTCCGACGAGGTAAAGGCGAAGATTTCTGAGAACTTCAAGGGTTACTTTGCCGATGAGACCAAGACCGCCGAGACCATCAATAAGTATTACAACGAGTTCGGCTATCTTGCCGATACTCACACCGCAGTAGCCCTCGCTTCTGCTGATATGTACATAGCTGAAAGCGGCGATAATACCCCCATGGTAGTTGCATCAACCGCAAGCCCCTATAAGTTTGCAGCAGACGTTTGCAAATCTCTCGGTATGGAAAAGCCCACGGACGATATGGATGCACTTGACATGCTTTCTAATTTCTCCAAGACCGAGATCTCCTACCCCCTCCGCGGACTTAACGATCGCGAGGTAAGATTCAACCGCGTTATCGACGCAAACCAGATGCTCGACGTGGTTAAGGAGTACGTGAAGTAAGATAAATTGGAGTTTGGCGGTGACTTCACGGCGAAGCCTGTTTGAAGTTTCGCTCAAGCCTTTTCAAAGGCTTGTCGGAGCCGCCGCGATCGGCGGTCGCGCCTCGCAAGGCGCGAAACTCCCTTACCGTTAGAAAGCGCCACAGAGGGGTGAATGACAAGCCGCAGGCTTGGCAGAGGGGAGGACCGCTTGCGGTGGGAGTACTTCGCCTTGGCGAAGTGAAGAACCGCACAAGTGGGGGGTTCCCCTTTCTACACAAAGCCTTTTCAAATCGCTTACCCGCTTTTTTCTTTGGCAGTAGAGGCGCAAAGAAAAAAGCTTAGCAAAAAAGAACACGCCGCAAGAGATGTTTCGCCGCGTGCGCGCGG
>JAZOMF010000039.1:0-11789 GCA_045653805.1 Eubacteriales bacterium | reverse complement strand
CGCTTTTAATAAAAGTCACACTCAAAATTTTAAAAAAGTCAGACATTGATTGTGCAGTTCGTCTCCCAATTTTTCTTTCAAAAAATGTTGACTTTTTGTATTTATATGTTATACTATAATTACATTATTAAGAGACAACATTCTCCAAACGAAGGGATAAATAAAGCTATGAAAATTGTTGTTATCGGAAACGGTTCTGTTGGCGACGCTCTGGTAGGAGCTATCTGCTCCGAGGGACATAACGTAACGGTTATTGACGAGGATGCCGCAACGGTTAATGCGGTCGTAAACAAATATGACGTATTCGGCGTTACCGGAAACGGCGCATCCATCGACGTTCAAAAGGACGCAGGTGTGCGCGACAGTGATATAGTTATTGCAGTCTCTCCCAGCGACGAGCTCAATCTGCTCTGCTGTATGATCGCAAAGCAGTTAGGTGCCGAGCATACCATCGCCCGTGTTCGTGACCCGAGATATTTGAAGCAGATGCAGTTCATGAGCAGAAATCTCGGTATTGATATGATAGTAAACCCCGAGTACGAGGCGGCACGAGAGGCGGCAAGACTTATCCGTTTCCCCGCTGCCATGAAGCTCGAAAAGCTTGCGAGAGGACAGGTTGAAGTAGTCGAGATACATATCGGAGAGGATCACCCCTTTATTGGTCTGCCCTTGAAGGACTTCAAAAACAAATATAACACCAATACTCTGATCTGCGCCGCAGTGCGCGGCGATGTAGTGTTTATTCCCGGCGGTGACTTCGTAATCAAGGAAGACGACAGTATCTCCCTTGCAGGCTCGCGCCAGGATATAAACGACCTTTTCGTTAAGATAGGACTGGTTGGCAAGCAGATCAAAAAGGTTTTGCTTATTGGTGGAGGTAAGATCTCCCGTTATCTTGCCGCACAGCTCGGCAACGGTTACAAGATAAAGATAATCGAGAAGAACCCGGCATCCTGCGAACAGCTCGCAGAGCTCTTCCCCAAGAGCACCATTATCCACGGCGACGCTACTGACCCCGATGTTCTCGACGAGGAGGGAATTGCAAACACGGAGGCGTGCGTTATTATGACCTCCAACGACCAGACTAACCTTATCATCTCTATGTTTGCTTCTTCAAAGGGAGTTAAAAAGGTTATTTCCAAGATAGCATCTCCCACCTATATAAAGCTTTCCGAGGATGCAGGTGTTGATTCTAACATCACCCCCCAGTTTCTGGTTATCGCCAAGGTGCTTCGCTACGTGCGTGGTATCGCCAATATGGGCGAGAAGGGAAGCAAGAGCGGAATCAAATCTCTCCACAAGATCGCCGATAATCGCGTAGAAGCACTGGAATTCGACGTTGCGGAAGATTTCAATGCTATCGGCAAGCCCTTAAAGGATATCAAGTGGAAGAAAAACCTGCTTATCGCCGCAGTTATTCGTGAGGGCGCGGTCATATATGCAAACGGTTCTACCACTCTGGAGCTTGGAGACAGCGTTATAATAATGACCACCAATCCCCAGCTCTGCGACCTGGAGGATACTCTGGCGTAAGGGGTAAAATATTATGAATTACAAAATGTTAAGATATATCGTCGGTCAACTGCTGATAGCAGAGGGCGCGCTTATGGCTATTCCTCTTATCACGTCGCTGATATACGGCGAGTTTGGCATGCTACACGCGTTTCTTATTCCTATTGGAATATCCCTCTTGCTCGGCTTCCTTTTCTCAAGAAAAAAGCCCGCAGACAACGCCCTCGGAGTTAAGGACGGATTTGTGGTAGTTGGTTTATCGTGGATAATCCTCTCGATATTCGGATGTCTCCCGTTTATCATTTCGGGACTTATCCCCAACCCCATAGATGCTTACTTTGAAACGGTTTCCGGATTTACCACATCGGGCGGCAGCGTGCTGGATTCGGCTGTGGATTTCGCCAAGCTCTGGCAGCCCGATGATCCAATGTTCGGGCTTCGCGGAGTGTTCCTTTGGCGTAGCTTTACCAACTGGATCGGTGGTATGGGAGTTCTTGTGTTTGTGCTTGCGGTAATGCCGCAGCAGGATATGAAATCCTCTCGTCTGGTCCATATTATGAGAGCAGAGATGCCCGGTCCCAAGGTAGACAAGATAGTTGCAACGGTCAGAAAGACCGCGGCTATAATGTACGCCATTTATATGGCTCTCACTGCCGCTATGACTATTCTTCTGCTCTTCGGCGGAATGGATCTTTACGAGGCGCTATGTACATCGTTCTCCACCGCAGGCACAGGCGGATTTTCGATTTGGGGCGACAGCATGGCTACCTTTGGCGGCAATGTGGCTCACCCCAACTATTGCATTTGGGTCATCGCCGTCTTTATGTTCATTTTCAGCATAAATTTCAACCTTTTCTTCCTCGTTATTACGGGAAAGGCGCTGACAGCAATACTCAGCGAGGAGCTTCGTTGCTTCGTTGGCATAGTTTTGGCGGCTACAGGATTTATCACCGTAAATCTTATGGTTACCGAAAGATATGCCGATTTTGGCGAAACATTAAAGCATGCATTCTTCCAGGTTTCCACGGTAATCTCCACAACCGGATTCGCCACCGACGATTTCAATCTATGGTCGGGATCAGCCAAGGCGGTACTGCTTGTGCTTATGTTCATAGGCGCGTGTGCCGGCAGCACGGGCGGTGGTATTAAGATCAGCCGTATCGTTATCGCATTTAAGAGCACCTGGTCCGAGATCAGACACATGATACATCCTCGCCGCGTCAAGAAAATCTTTTTTGAAAAAAAGAGTGTTGACAGTGACACGGTAAGAGGCGTTTTCGCATATATGGTAGCATACGTGCTCATCTTCTTCGCATCATTTCTGGTCGTCGCTATATGCGACGGAATGGATATAGAGTCCACCTTCTCTGCCGTTGCTGCTTGTATAAATAACATCGGCCCCGGATTTGGAGAGGTTGGCCCCGCAGGCAACTTTGCAGGTCTTACGGCGGTATCCAAGATCGTATTGGTGCTTGATATGCTGCTTGGCAGACTTGAGATATTCCCCATACTTCTTCTTTTCTATCCCACGGTGTGGAAGGAAAAATAATTTTTGATTTAAAAACCGATATTCGGAGATAATAATGATGAATAAACAGCCTAAATTTATAGTTTTCGTGGGCATTGACGGTGCAGGCAAGACCACACAGATCAACCTGCTCCGCGCCGCACTTGAAGAGAGAGGGATCTTCTGCAAAACTACTGCAGAGCCCACGGATATGCCCTCGGGCAGGGAGATCCGCGCCGCTCTTTCGGGAAGGATCAAGAGAACTCCCATAGAAATGGCGGAGATGTTTTCCCACGATCGCGCGTTGCATAATACTCATCCCGAAACGGGAATAAACGCCGAAATGGACTCGGGATACACTGTAATAAGCGACCGCTATTACTATTCATCCCTGGCTTATCAAGGTGCTGCGCTCGGATATGACACCGTAGCAAAGCTTAACCTTGACAGAGAGGATATCCGCACTCCCGATCTCTGCATTTTCCTCGATCTCACCCCCGACAAGAGCCTTGAGCGAATCGGCAAAAGAGGAGAGGCAACCGAAATTTACGAAAACTTCGATTATCTGACTAAAACAAGGAAAATGTTCTTCGATGTTTTTGAAAAACTGGAGAACAGAGGAGAAAACATTGCCGTAATCGACGCCTCGGGCGCCGTAGAGGACATCGCTGATAATATTCTTTCGCAAGTACTTAAACTTTACAATATTTGAGGTCTTATGAAGAAAAAATATACGAGGGCAGATATTTTGTCTGCTATAAAGAATATTTTATTGATTATCGCCGGAACGCTGGTGCTTTCCTTTGGAACGTCGCTGTGTCTTTTGCAATTCGATCTTGTAACAGGCGGAATTTCAGGAATTGCCATCGTTATCGACCATATAATTTCGGAGCACGCCCCTGCCCTCGGTTTTATTACCCTTGATTTGATCATCACCGCAATAACGTGGATCTTGTTTTTCGCAGGTTTGTTTGTGCTCGGCAAGTCCTTTGCGTTGAAAACGCTAATATCCACCATAATATATCCTATCGGAGTCGCTCTGTTTACGCGACTTGCAGACCCAAACGTTCTCGGCGGATTTTTTTATCTCAATGGATACGATCTTCACGGAGACATTCCGCTGATCCTTGCCACCATTCTCGGCGGCGCGTGTGTGGGTGCGGGATGCTCCATCACTTTCCTTGGCGGCGGCTCTACGGGCGGCGTTGACATTATCGCTTTTACGGTATGCAAGATATTCAAAAAGGCAAAAAGCTCGGTGGTGTTGTTTGTTATCGACGCTACCATTGTTATTGGCGGTATGTTCGTGATCCAAGACCTTGTGGTGTCGCTTCTCGGTATAATTTCCGCTTTTGTTGCGGCAATAATGGTAGACAAGGTGTTTCTTGGAAGCTCCCGCTCCTTTATCGCTCACATTATCAGCGACAAATATTATGAGATAAACAAGGAAATTACAGGGAAGTTCGATCGCGGCTCCACCATCATTGACGTTACGGGAGGATACACCGGCAAACCCAAGAAAATGCTTATGGTTTCCTTTAAAGTAAATCAGTATTCCGAGATCATAAGCACGGTAAATAAAATTGATAAAACCGCTTTCGTTACCATCCATCAAGCACACGAGATCAACGGTGAGGGATGGACGAGATAAAAATTTGATTGTGATAATCATAAAAGCAAAAAGGCTTAGGATTTTGTAATCCTATGCCTTTTTCTTTTTTTAAATCAAATTCAACTTTCCATCTGTCTACCGAGAAATCCTGCGGCAGTCTGGACCAGCTTTGTTTCCACTGCCTCGGGAGCCGCATCGCTTTCCATGGGAGCAAGTGCCGCCACACAGCCCACAATGTCGCCCTCGCTGATAATGGGCATGGCGCAGGTAACGAAATGGCTACCGCCATCGCGAATGGGATTCATCTTCTCCTGACTCGCGCGATAAACGTACAAGCTTCTCGCCTCAATTATTGCCTCAAGCTCCTCCGAAAGCGACTTGTCGCCGTATTCCTTTTTGGAAACTCCCGCACATGCCACCACGCTGTCGCGATCACAAATTACGACCGAAAGATCGCAGGTCTTGTGGAGAGTTTCGGCATATTGCGCCGCAAAGGCGGTCAGCTCGCCAATAGGGGAGTATTTCTTAAATATTACCTCGCCGTCACGGTCGGTAAATATTTCCAGAGGGTCGCCCTCGCGGATGCGCATTGTTCTTCTTATTTCCTTAGGGATCACGACACGTCCGAGGTCGTCTATCCTTCTTACTATTCCTGTTGCTTTCATATATATCAAAATCTCCTTCATTTTGTAGGGGGCGGCGCCTTGGACGCCCCGAATAAAATTAATAAATTTACGGGCTGTCGCGGGCACCAGCCCCTACGAAATTCAACCGTAATACTATTATTTACAAATCAAGGGGATTTATACTGATTATCAAATTAAAATAACCTTGCTTTTTTATACACACCGTGTACGCCGCGTTCGATTTGCCTTCATGGCATTTATTTAATCAAAAGTCGCAAAAATTGACTACTATGTTGACAAAAACACCCTACGGTGTTATAATATTTTCTAGTGATATACAAAATTGAATTAAAGAGGTCAATTTTTAATGAATATTAAAAGTTTTTTAGCAGGAAAGATAAGAAAGCTTATTTTGCTTATTTTTGATTTCTGCTGTTTTTTCACAATAGCCGTGGCATACTTTTTTGCCAATAAATATCTGGCTAAATCAATAAGCTATGAGCTTTATAGTTTTATGGCTAACGCCGGTATTCTTTTCCTTTGTATATTGGTAGCAAGATTTGCGATGAGCGTCTACAATTCGGTGCTTCGATACACCAGAACGTGGAATTATCTCAAAATGATAATATCCGATGCCATCGGTTGCGCTGCGGCGATAGTGTTTTCGTGGATATGCAGAATATATGAGGGCGTGTGGTTCTTTGTTATAATAGCTTCATTGTTTATTATAACCGAGCTCACTTCAAGACATGTGTATCGTATATTATATAAAATGAAGCATCACAATCCCGAAAATAACAATGAATTGATAAACGTAGCTATCGTCGGAGCGGGTCAGCTCGGCGCTATGCTTGCCAACGAGCTCATGTACAAGCCCCAGTCAAAATATAAGCCTGTGATGTTTATAGAAAAAAAGGCTACGAAATGCGGAAACACCATCGGTGGTATAACGATTTACCCCGAGGATGAAAATATCTACTCCGTTCTCAAAAAGAACAATGTAAAGGAAATCTTCGTCGCCATAACTCAAATGGACAATGAGACCGCCGCGAAAATCTTCGAATTTTACAGCAAGACCCCCTGTAAGATCAAAATATACGATACCCCCATAAAGGACTTTCATCACAGCGAGAAGGACGGAGAGCAGAGAATGACTATCCGTAACTTCGAGATAGACGACCTGCTCTTCCGCTCTCCTCTTAACATCAACAATTCGCAAACAGGCTACTATTATAATAATAAGGTAGTCCTTATAACCGGTGGCGGCGGATCTATCGGCAGCGAGCTTTGCCGTCAGGTTGCAAAGTGCCACCCCAAAAAGCTGATAATAGTCGACATATACGAAAACAACGCCTACGAGATACAGCAGGAGCTTATCCGTAAGTACGGAAACGGTCTTGATCTGGCGGTGGAGATCGCTTCGGTAAGAGACGTCGCGCGTCTCGATGCAATATTCAATTACTACCGCCCGCAGATCGTGTTCCACGCCGCCGCTCACAAGCACGTGCCTCTTATGGAGCACAGCGGATGTGAGGCGATAAAGAACAACGTATTCGGAACAAAGAACACAGCAGACATGGCAGAGAAGTACGGAGTTGACAAATTCATCCTTATCTCCACCGACAAGGCGGCCAATCCTACAAACATCATGGGTGCATCCAAGCGTATGTGCGAGATGGTAGTGCAGTGCAGAAGAGACAGTAAGACATCCTTTGCCGCAGTACGTTTTGGAAACGTGCTGGGTTCAAACGGTTCTGTAATTCCCCTTTTCAAGCGCCAGATAGAACAGGGAGGTCCCATAACCATAACCGACAAGCGCATCATACGATACTTCATGACCATCCCGGAGGCAAGTCAGCTGGTTATGGAAGCGGGTGCTATGGCAAAGAGAGGCGAGCTTTTCGTTCTTGATATGGGCAAGCCTGTTAAGATATACGACCTTGCGGTCAATATGATAAAGCTTTCGGGGTACGAACCCGAGGTTGATATTGAGATCAAGGAGATTGGTCTTCGTCCCGGCGAGAAGCTTTACGAGGAGTTGCTTATTAAGACCGAGCAGCTTACCAAGACCGAAAACGATATGATATTTATCGAAAACAACGCTCCTCTCAGTAGAATAGAGGTCGACAACAGACTGGCAGCCCTAAACGACGCCGTGGAACAGACCAAGGGCGAGATCTCCTCTCCTATAATAAAAGCTACCATTAAGGCGGCGGTTCCCACATTTGTTGATCCCGAGGAGATCAATAAGGACGCGGCTAACTCCTCTGAAATGGCAGCGGCAATTTCGTAAAATTACATACTTCAACCACCTTTCATGTCGAAAGGTGGTTTTTTATAAAAAATCGAAAAAATTTCGAATTTTTTGTGTTTTTATGAATTGTATTGAAAAATTTTAAAATTTTTTTAAAAAACCTCTTGACAATCTTGATTTTAGGTGATATAATTGTAAACTGCATTATAATCGCTTGCACTGTCTATTTTTCGGTGCAAGTCGGTCAAGGATCGACAAAATCTGCGAACTTTCAAAGCTTAAATCGACACCTGGCCAGTATTCATTGAATGGAGTGATTTATTTAATGGTCAACGTAAAAGAGCAAAAACTCGGAAACAACACGAGAATGTCCTTTTCGCGTTCAAGATTCAATCTTGAGCTTCCTAACCTGGTAGAGATCCAGACCAAGTCCTTTGAGTGGTTCCTCAAGGAAGGTCTTATGGAAGTATTGCGCGACGTTTCTCCCATCACCGATTACTCGGGTAACCTCTCGATAGACTTCATTTCTTATTCTATCGATACTCAGCCCAAGTATCCCGTTGAGGAGTGCAAGGAGCGTGACGTTAACTACGCCGCACCCTTGAAGGTCAATGTTCGTCTCACCAACAAGCAGGCAGGAGACGTGAAATATTCCGACATCTATCTCGGAGATTTCCCGCTTATGACCGAAAACGGCACCTTCGTTATTAACGGTGCTGAAAGAGTTATCGTATCTCAGCTTGTTCGTTCTCCCGGTATGTACTACTCATCCGAGGTGGACAAGACAGGTAAGAGAACCTACGCCGCTCAGGTAATCCCCTACAGAGGCGCATGGCTCGAGTATGAAAGCGACATCAACGGCGTGCTTTACGTCCGTATCGACAAAAACCGTAAGCTTCCCTTGACTATGTTCATTCGTGCACTGGGTCTTACCCACAGAGAGGACATATTCAAGTTCTTTGGCGAGGATGCAAGACTTGTTGCTACCCTCGAGAAGGACGATAGTGAAAGACTTGCAGATGAAAACGGAACCGACCCTATGATCGAGTCCCTTAAGGAGATCTACAAGAAGCTTCGTCCCGGCGAGCCTCCTCTTGTTGAGTCGGCTCAGCAGCTTATCCATAACCTCTTCTTCGATCCCAGAAGATATGACATCTACAATGTTGGACGTTATAAGTTCAATGAAAAGATGGCTATCAGCTCCCGTATAGCTAACCGCAAGGTTGCTGAGGACGTAGTAAGCGTTCTTACCGGCGAGGTTCTTTACGAGAAGGGAACGGTTCTCACCCCCGAAATGGCTCTCAACGTTGAAAGAAACGGCGTAAACGAGCTTCTCATCGAGCTTGAGAACGGCGACGTTATCAAGGTAGTTTCCAACAACACTATCGACGCAGAGGCAATTCTCGGCTTCGACCTCAAGGATTGCGGCATCACCGAGAAGGTTAACCTCACCGTTATCCGCGAGATCATTGAGGCGAGCGCAGGTGACGTTGATGCTATCAAGGAGATGGCAAAGGAGAGAATCTATGATCTCTGTCCCAAGCACATCACCGTTGAAGATATCTTCGCAACCGTAAGCTATATGCTCAACCTTACACACGACGTTGGTGTGGTTGATGATATAGACCACCTTGGAAACAGACGTGTTCGTTCCGTGGGCGAGCAGCTCCAGAACCAGATGCGTATCGGTTTCTCGAGAATGGATAAGATTATTAAGGAAAGAATGACCACTCAGGACAACGAAAAGCTGACCCCTCAGGCGCTTATCAACACCCGTCCCGTGGCAACCGCAATCAGAGAGTTCTTCGGCTCCAGCCAGCTCTCCCAGTTCATGGACCAGAACAACCCCTTGGCAGAGCTTACTCATAAGAGACGTCTCTCCGCTCTCGGTCCCGGCGGTATTTCCCGTGACCGTGCTTCCTTCGATGTTCGTGACGTACACTACACCCACTACGGTCGTATGTGTCCTATCGAGACTCCTGAAGGACCTAACATCGGTCTTATCTCCTACCTCACAACCTACGCTCGCATCAGCGACTACGGTTTCATTGAGGCTCCCTACCGCAAGGTAGTTCACATCCCCGGCGAGAATGGTACCGTTGAGCATAAGGTTACCGACGAGGTCGTATACATGACCGCGGACGTTGAGGATAAGTACATTATTGCTCAGGGTAACGAGCCCCTTGACGAGGACGGACACTTCATTAATAAGAAGATCACCGCCCGCGACAAGACCGAGATTATGGAAGTTGACGTTGCCAAGATCGACTACATGGATATATCTCCTAAGATGGTGGTATCTGTTGCAACTGCGTCCATCCCCTTCCTTGAGAACGACGATAACTCTCGTGCACTCATGGGATCTAACATGCAGAAGCAGGCAGTTCCGCTTCTCGTTACCGATTCTCCTATCGTTGGTACCGGTATGGAGTACAAGGCTGCAGTTGACTCCGGCGTTTGCGTCGTAGCTAAATACGACGGTGTAGTTGAAAGAGTTGACGCCAACAGCATCACCATTGTCAGAGAGGACGGCCACAAGGACGTTTACAATCTGATCAAGTTCAAGAGAAGCAACCAGTCCAACTGTGTTAACCAGAAGCCTATCGTTAAGCGCGGTCAGGTGATCAAGGCAGGCGATGTTATCGCCGACGGTCCCGCTACCAGCAACGGCGAGGTATCCCTCGGTAAGAACGCCCTCATCGGCTTCATGACCTGGGAAGGTTACAACTACGAGGATGCAGTTCTTCTTAACGAAAAGCTGGTAAGAGATGACGTTTACACGTCCATCCATATTGAAGAATATCCTCACGAAGCGAGAGACACCAAGCTCGGTCCCGAGGAGATCACCCGCGAGATCCCCAACGTCGGCGAAGACGCACTCAAGGATCTTAACGCGGAGGGTATCATCAAGAAGGGTACTGAGGTTAGAGCAGGTGATATTCTCGTAGGTAAGATCACTCCCAAGGGAGAGACCGAGCTTACCGCAGAGGAAAGACTGCTCCGCGCAATCTTCGGTGAGAAGGCAAGAGAAGTTAGAGATACCTCTCTCCGCGTTCCTCACGGTGAGAGCGGCGTAGTAGTTGACGTCCGTGTATTCTCCCGCGAGGCAGGCGACGAGCTTCCCGCAGGTGTCAACAAGCAGGTTAAGGTATACATCGCACAGAAGAGAAAGATCTCCGTAGGAGACAAGATGGCAGGTCGTCACGGTAACAAGGGTGTCGTTTCCAGAATCCTTCCCCCCGAAGATATGCCCTTCCTTCCCGATGGTACTCCTCTTGACATCTGCTTGAATCCCCTCGGCGTTCCTTCCCGTATGAACATCGGTCAGGTTCTTGAGGTTCACCTTGGTATCGCAGCTAAGAAGCTTGGATGGAAGATCATGACCCCTGTATTCGACGGTGCAAACGAGCGCGACATCGCAGAGTGCCTCCGTATGGCGGGCTACTGCCGCGACCTCTTCCCCAACGAAAATCCCGAGGGTAAGGAGCTCTTCGAGGAGATCGTAGAGGAGGACGGAAACAAGTCCTACCGCAAGCTCACCGCTGAAGAAAAGGCAGACCGCGAATATTGCGAGAGCCTCAGACTCCAGCAAAAGCTCAAGCTCTTCGACGGTAAGATGAAGGTTTACGACGGACGTACCGGTGAAGCATTCGATAACCCCGTAACCGTTGGTATCATGTACTACCTCAAGCTCCATCACCTGGTTGACGATAAGGTACACGCTCGTTCTAACGGTCCTTACTCTCTCGTAACTCAGCAGCCTCTCGGTGGTAAAGCACAGTTTGGTGGACAGAGATTCGGAGAGATGGAGGTTTGGGCACTTGAGGCATACGGTGCAGCATACACCCTTCAGGAAATACTCACCGTCAAGTCCGACGATATCAACGGACGCCGCAAGGCATTCGAGGCTATCAACAAGGGACAGAACATTCCTACTCCCGGTGTTCCTGAGTCCTTCAAGGTGCTTGTTAAGGAGCTTCAGGCTCTCGCTCTCGACGTTCGCGTTCTCGACAAGGACGGCAACGAGATCCAGCTCTCCACCCTCTGTCAGGAGGATGACGGCCCTCAGTACTCCGGTAAGCCTATGGATATCCCCGGCTTCGACGATTTCGAGTCCGATGAGGAGGAGCTCAGCAAGTCCTTCCAGTTTGAGGACGAGGATGGCAACCCCATCGAGCCCGAAGAGGACGAGTTTGCCGAGGTAGACGATGTCTTCGTTCCCGATGACATTTTTGACGACGATTCCGATTTTTGATCAAGATAAATTCTCTCTGCGGC
>JAZOMF010000038.1:0-2811 GCA_045653805.1 Eubacteriales bacterium | reverse complement strand
AAGCTTCTCAATTTCCTTCATATATGCGCGATGTCCACTGCCAAATCCATGGTCAAACACGATTATACGTCCGGGAATCACGTTCTCATAGTGATAGAGGTACCCCTTTAGAGTGTGCCCTGCGGTCGCTTGAAAGGTCATTGGCTCAGCGATGAGACCGTCAAAGTCCTCCGAAGAAAAGTAGAATGCTGTGCCGTTGTCATCGCAACGGGCGTGCATCATTCCTTTATAAAAATTCACAATTTGCTTTTCAAATAACATTTTAGTCTTCCTTCTTTTTTGCGAATTTGCGCTTAAATATAATTCCTGCAACGAAGAATGCTAAGCTCGGAAGAAGATACTCAACGGCATCAACGAGCGCATAAGCGTACAGAGGTGCCGAACCCAAATAACCGCCGGTATTGTATTTATAGGCATCCACACCAAAGGCAATGGCAAAGCCTACGACCAGCAAGGCAGCCAAGATATATAGAAATTTATAGATGTTTTCTTTTTTCATAGGCTTCATTATCACTCCTCATTATGCTGTGTTTTCTGCTTTGCTTCAAACACCATTTGAGTTAATTGTTTTGCCACATCCTCGCAATCAGCTACAAACCCAAATTTATAACTACCGTAATAAGTTGACAAAGTTATCGAACCCCAACGGTATTGTATTCCCTTGGCAGATGCTCGTCTGTATGAAACATCGCTGATAGATTCTAATGAAATGGTAACGCCTTTGGGAAGAATAAGTGTGCCATTATCAGAAAGAACGATAATGTCTGATGGAAGTGAAAGAAATCGAATAGACGGCATCGCACTAATGATTGTCAGCATCGCACCAATAATCCCCATCGGTAGAAGTTTTTCTGTAATAGCGGAAATTAGCAACATCACTCCCACAATGGTCAGTATTATGCTAAGCACACCTGCGCTGTGTTTCTTGTATGCTATTGTTGTTCTCATTTTCTCTCATCCCCCTCAAAAAAGCAAAATACGCCCACAACTTATCCAAAGCTATGGGCGTACCGTCATTCTTATACAGATAGATTTCCCACAACCTCATCGGGAAATTATAATTATTCGTAGTATAATTATACCATAATATTATGAATATTTCAACTGCTTTTGCGATATTGAGTGAGGTTATGGAAAATTCAGTTTGTCTTAATCTAAAACAACCGACTTTTTCTTACCGTTCTTCTTTCTCGGATACTCTCTGATGCGGATTACGAAGTCAAGGTTAATAGCCTCGACAGTTCCGTTCTTCTCGATAAGAATAGCGCTGTCGCTTACTTCCTTGATAACGCCATCAAATTGATGGCTGCCGTCAAAAGCGGTGATCAAACACTCTTTATCAATAAAATTCTTTGCAAGCTCTTTCATTTCGGTATTCCCTTCCATTTTTCTTTTTTCGATGATTTGTCGTATAGCAGCGGTATTCCGTCGATTGAGGAACATAATGAATATGATAATCCATAGGAAGATTATCGGTATATATGTTGATGGATTCATGGTGTATCTCCATTTTGCTTATTGACCTTTGGCTGGTATCTGTTCTCATTGACCGAATAGACTGTTACAAATGCTTTGGGATCAGTCTTACGGACAAAATCCATCAGCTTACGATACTCGTGCTTATCCACAATCGTAATAACCTCTTTTCTTTGGGTATTATCGTATGCGCCGATAATCTCATTAAGGGTTGCTCCACTGTGGAGGTCGTGAAGGATAAAATCAACGATCTCGTCAAGTTTCGGAGAGATCACACAAACTCTTCTCTTAATATTCAAGCCAAAGATGAAGTGGTCAACGACCATTCCACCGAAATACGTACCGAGCACACTCAATACGACAATCTTCGTATCATAGCAAAAGGCAGACGTTAATGCAACCGCAATTCCCGAGAAGGAAACTGCCTTGCCGAGGTCGATCTTCAAATACTTATTGATGATCTTGGCAACGATGTCAAGTCCGCCTGATGAGGCATTTCTCGAAAACAAAATCGCCATAGCCATACCGACAACCAATATGTAGCAAAGAACGTCAAGGATAGGCTCTCCGGTCAAGGACTGGAAATTTGGGAAGATCCATTCAAAGACGCCCATAAAAGCAGGAACCATGATGGAGGTATAAACTGTTTTTGCTCCGAACTCAGAGCCGATCAGGATAAATCCGATAATCAGAAGTATCACGTTAATTGCCAGATTGAGTGCGGATACAGGAAGCGGAATAAAGTTGCTCAGCACCATTGCAAGTGCAGATGCACTACCGACCGCTACGTTGCTTGGAAGCATAAAGAAGAAGATTGCCGCCGCAGCCAAGGCAGCGCCAAACGTGATGACCGCAAAATCTTTTACGTTGCGAATGATTATTTCTTTTTTCACGAAATTGCCTTTCTGTTGTGTTTGGATAGTGTCCTTTATTTTAATTTATTGTCTATCGATCTCTACTTTGCCGAACAAGCAGATTCCGCTTACGTAGATCGTCGGTGCATCCGGACAATCGGATGTACGATTGGATATGTCTCCGAAAATACTGTTTGATTCGACCTTTACGTTGACTTCATTCGGGACCGTAATGGTTACTCTGCCAAAGATAGCAGCTGCGTAGATCGCACATTCTTTTTCTATGATTGCTTTTGTAAGGTCGCAGTCGATTCCGCCAAACGCTGTAACAAGCCTTGCGCCATCAAACCACTCACCGTCAAGTTCGATATTTTGGGAAGAAAAGATTGTCCGAACGGTTCTCGGTTCCCTGCCGTTCCTTTTCAGTTCCTTCATCGTTTTATTTCCCTTTTTGCCGAAAAACTCGGAAAGCACAAGCTTC
>JAZOMF010000037.1:0-12085 GCA_045653805.1 Eubacteriales bacterium | reverse complement strand
GAGGGGCAGATTCGTGAGAACACGGCGTATGCCAAGAAGAATGGGATTGATAATGTCGGAACGTATATTGATAGGGCATATTCTGCCAAGACCGACAACCGCCCCGAGTTTCAGAGGATGATCAAGGACAGTGCGAAGAAGAACTTCGATGTTGTTATCGTGTGGAAGCTCGACCGATTCTCTCGTAACCGTTACGACTCGGCAAGGTACAAGGCGATGCTGCGTAAGAACGATGTCAAAGTCGTTTCCGCTACCGAGTGCATCTCCGATGGTGCTGAAGGCAACATCCTTGAAACCGTCCTTGAAGGCATGGCTGAATACTATTCTGCTGATCTGGCTGAGAAGGTATCGAGAGGCATGACCGAGAATGCGCTCAAGACTCGCTTCAATGGTGGTCAAATTCCTCTTGGCTTCACGATAGACGATGAACAGCATTATCAGATCGATCCCGAGAAAGCTCCGCTTGTTATTGAGATGTTCCGCAGATATGCAGGTGGCGAGTCCATCACAGACATCATAGAAGATCTGAATGCACGTGGCATCCGTACATCACAAGGAAACCGTTTCAACAAAAATTCGCTTTCTCGCATTTTTGCTAATCGCAGATACATCGGTGAGTACGCATACAAGGATGTAGTGATTCCGGATGCGATACCTGCTATCGTTTCCAAGGATGTTTTTGAAAGGGTGGCGATACGAATGGGACAAAATAAACACGCAACGGGCAAAGCAAAAGCTCCCGAGAGATATTTACTGACAACCAAGCTGTTCTGCGGAACGTGTCAATCGATGTTTGTGGGTGATAGTGCCAACAAACCGAACGGCGTGATATACCGCTATTACAAATGTGCAAGTGCAAAGCGCCATGAATGCGACCGCAAAGCAATTCGCAAGGAATGGATCGAGGACAAGGTTATCGAGCAGATTTCCGCTTGGCTGAATAACGATAAGCTTCTCAGCGATATGGCAGATGACGTGATGGCTCTCCTGAATGAGGATGACGAAATGATCCTCGCGCTTGAGGCACAGCTCAGAGAGGTGCAATCCTCGATCGACAACATTATGAAGGCTATCGAGAAAGGCGTTGTTACTCGCACGACCAAGACTCGCTTGGAGGAGCTTGAGGCAGAGGAGGAGAAAATCACCTTGAACATCAAACTGGAGGAAGCCAAGAGACCGAAGATTACCAAGGAGTTTATTATCTTCACCCTCAACAAATTCCGCAACCTCGATCTTAGGTTTGAAAAAAATAAGGAACGTTTGATTGACGGACTCGTCAAGGCTATATTCGTTTATGATGATTACATCAAGCTGATCCTTACCTTCGATGATAAGCCAATCAACATTCCCACATCCGATGAAATTGAAAATATGGCTAATAGTTCGGACATCCAATCGAACGTTTCACCAAAAAATACTGCAGAAAAGTATTCTTTTCTGCAGTATTTTTTTATCCAAGTCGCAGACTTGGCATATCATCGCCGCACGAAGTGTGGTGGATATCATCAGCCCCTTGGGCTGTATATCATCACGCATCAGCGTGTATCTTTCTGCGACTTGATGAGATGCAACACTTAGTGTTGATGATATACCGCAATAAATTGCGGATGATATACAAGGCTCACGCCTTGATTTTAATGTTAGAATGTGGTATAATACACTTAAAGAGGTGATATTATGTCAAAGAACTATTTATTGATATATTCCGAACAGCTTGCGACCGATATTGAATTGATGTGTCAAAGCATTAAAGCGCCGTCAAACACGCTTTTTCAAATCCGCAAGAGCTCAAGCAGTGTTTATGCCAATATCCGTGAGGCAAATTACGGTCAAAGTAAAGCAGACATGCTTTCCAAATTTGAAATTGCACTCAAAGAATGTAGTGAAACGGAAGGTTGGTTACAACTACTGTTTAATACAAATGCCATAGATGAAGAAACATATAAAAAGTATCGCAATCTTTGTGGCAGGATCAGACGTATGCTGATATCAAGTTGTAAGACGTTAAAGGAGAATTTGAAATGAAAAAGATATTAGCAATTATACTTGTGCTTTGCACGCTTTGTCTTGTGGGCTGCGGAATATTTACCAAAGGCGTAGAGGTTGAGCAAGACAACGAATACACAAAAATTATTCTCGACAATTTTGAGGGCAAGAAAAAGATAGAAATTCGCCACGATAGTCCAAATGAAAGTGGCTTGTATTATAGCACTAATATTACAAGCGGCAGCGTAACGGTATCTTGCGACCAAGGATTGCTTTGGGATACTGACAAGTTATTCGCCGCAGATGCCGCCAACAACATCACAGATGGTGGCTATTACATAGATAGTAGCACAAGTAAAATAACCATTATTATTGACTCCAATGCAAGCGTCACAGGAGAAATATATATAGGTTTTGAACCGTTTGAATAGTTTTCCAAATATAAAATCGGCCGAATAATTAAAATTGAACCCGCTTACGTAAAAAATCATCCGTTTTTGACCTAACTCATCCGCTTTCAATTTTGTATCCTTTTCATAGTCCTTTCACCAAAAAAAGAACAGGAGCACAGAAGTGCTCCTGTTCTTTTTTTGGTGCCCCTATGGGCTAATGAGAACCTACATCACCAAAATTGCGAAACAATTTTGTGTAAAGTTTCGATTCCCGTACGCCTACATATTTATCTTTCACCAAACGTCTATTCCGTTTGTGTAAAGGTTCTGATTCTCACGCTCGCCGCACGCGACGAGCTTGCCGAGTTTGGCTGCGCCAAACTTCGCCTTATGGGTAATTTTAAAGAAACACAAGCAAAAAGTGCTCCTGTTCTTTTTTGGTGCGGTGCACTCGCAGGCGGCAGAAAACCTCCATTTCCATAAAAAAGCTCCTACCTTCCGGTAAGAGCTTTTTTGTTTTAAAATCAAAGCTTCGCAAAGAATTCTGCGATAATATCCCAAAGGGGAGTGAGCTTTACAAGCACGGGAACGAAGACAAGGGAAATAACGGACATAAGCTTGATAAGAATATCCATAGCAGGGCCTGCGGTATCCTTCAAGGGGTCACCAACGGTGTCGCCGGTAATAGCCGCCTTGTGGGTATCGCTACCCTTGCCGCCAAAATTGCCACCCTCAACAAACTTCTTTGCGTTATCCCAAGCACCACCTGCGTTTGCCATGAATACGGCAAGCATAATAGCGGACACAAGACCACCGATGAGGATGCCTCCGAGTCCAGCAGCACCAAGCACAAGACCGCCAAGGATGGGAGCGAGAATTGCGATAAGACCGGGGAGGATCATTTCACGGAGAGATGCCTTGGTAGAAATATCGATGCAACGGTTGTAATCGGGAGCAGCCTTGCCCTCGAGAATTGCGGGATTGTTTTCAAACTGTGCTCTGACCTCTTCAACCATCTTGTTTGCCGCCTTACCGACAGAGCCGATAGTGAGTGCGGAGAAGAGGTAGGGAAGCATAGCGCCGACCAGCATACCAACCAGAACCTTTGGGTCGCTGAGCGAGATCTCTGTTCCGGTCGCATGAATAAATGATATAATAAATGCGAGAGACGTGAGGGTTGCAGAACCGATGCAGAAGCCCTTACCGATAGCCGCGGTGGTGTTACCTACTGCGTCAAGCTTGTCGGTGATGCCGCGCACCTCTGCGGGCAGACCTGCCATTTCGGCGATGCCGCCTGCATTGTCGGCGATAGGACCGTAGCCGTCAACCGAAACGGTAATACCAACGGTGCAAAGCATACCAACTGCCGCGAGAGCAATACCGTATGCGCCACCGAAGAAGTAGGAAAGTGCGATAGCTGCGCCAAGGCAAGCAATGGTGAGCCAAGTTGACTTCATACCTACGCCGAGACCTGCGATGATGTTAGTGCCGTGACCTGTCTGGGATTCCTTTGCAATCTGCTTAACAGCCTTGTAAGCATCGGACGTGTAGAGCTCGGCAACAAATCCGACGCCAACACCTGCCAGAAGACCGGTAATAACGCTGAACATATACTTATACTCGCCAAGATAGAAAATAGAGAGCAATACAGCAGCTACGATAACGATGCCGGTTGCAATATATGTAGCGATATTAAGCGCAAGATGAGGATCCTTCCACTTCTTGGCTCTTACGATAAGTACGGATACAACGGACGCGAGAATACCTACGCCGCAGATGAGTATGGGGAACAAAAGATGCTTGAATGTAAGACCTGTAAAGAGCGCCATGGTAAGGCAGGAAATGATAGAGCCTACATAGGATTCTGTAAGGTCGGAGCCCATTCCTGCGATGTCGCCTACGTTGTCACCAACGTTATCTGCGATGGTGGCAGGGTTTCTAGGGTCGTCCTCGGGAATGCCTGCTTCAAGCTTACCTACAAGGTCAGCGCCAACGTCAGCCGCCTTGGTGTAGATACCGCCGCCTACACGAGCAAAGAGCGCGATAAGAGAGCAGCCCAAGCTGTATCCTGTAAGGATCTGGATAGGAGCGGTGTAATCGTTAGTGATGGCATATACTACAAAGAAAATTCCTACAAGACCCAAAAGACCGAAGCCGGATACGGAAAGTCCAAGAACTGCGCCGCCGCCAAATGCGGTCTTAAGCGCGCCGGACATTCCTTCTTCTTTTGCCTTCATAGCGGTTCTTGCATTTGCCTTGGTTGCGATAAACATACCGATCCAACCTGCAAGTGCGGAGAAAAGCGCACCGATAACGAAGCAGATAGCCGCCGGCCAGCCGATACCCTCGGCACCTTGAAGTGCGGGAACGAAGCCGAGCGCGGCAAGAAGAACGCCTACTCCTACAACGAAGGGAATGATGAGCTTGTATTCACGAATAAGGAACGTCATAGCTCCATCGTGAATGTACTTTTGAATTTCCTCAACTCTCTTGTCTGCGATCTTAATGCGCGACACCTTGCGGAACAGCACGAACACGTACAAAAGCGTGATCACTGCCGCAACAGCGACAAGTGCTAAAGGAAGATAAATGTTAATATCCATATTTGATCTCCTTTCAAATATTATTAAATTATATAGATTATATCACAGTGTATTCATAATTTCAAGGCTTTTAATATAACTTTTTATTTTTGTTGTATAGAAGATTTATGAAAAACTTTACGTCGACTCATGTTTAATCCCAGGGTGTCCGCCAACATCAATCCAAGATATATCCCTGCAAAAATAGAAAAAACGGCATGACCCAGTATCCAATTTGCAAACAAAACAATAAAATTATGGACAAATAAAACGTAAATGGCGCATATGATCCCCCAGAAAAAGGCGAATCGCGGACATATCAAGCCCCTGAAATTTCCCCATTCATTTGAATAATCCCAAAGGTCGGTTTTAAGCAGATCAATGTATATAAATCCCGCAATAAGCTCTAACAGTGTGACCGAAAAAGTCATTATAATTATCAAAATCAATTTCCCAAGTACGCCGCCAATGGGCAGAAGGTTTTCTATCCCCGATAAGAGGTATAGAGTGCAAAGCCCAAAGCCATAGATTGGTAGCCAAGGGCCTTTAAGGTAGCCGGGATTTATCCACCGCCCATCGGGGTTGCTCGATCTGCAAAAACGGCGAAAAATCACCTCAAGCAACCATCCAAAGCTGCAACCAATAACAAAAATACATGAAATTTGAATAAAAAAACTCATTTTATCACCTCGCAAAATTTATCCGCAATTATTATTTGCAGAAATCCGCAGGTCGATAAAATGAGCTATAAGTCAATTTAACCCAAGCCTTTTATAGCAAATTCTTACTATCAAAGCACAATTATTAATAAAACTATCCGTCTATAAATAAACCTCACTACCAAACAACCCATTTTTCGGAAAGTTTTTGAAGTGGGAGAGGGGGTGTGGGGGAGAGGGCGAAACTTTTTTCTAAAAAGTTTCACCCTCTCCCCCACATATATCCAATTAATGAATAGCTGTTCCTTCGGGAACCATGTCGTCAACGAAGATCACCTTGCAGCCGCAAGCGTTATTGGAGGCTGCCAAGAGCATACCGTTGCTGGTAACGCCGGTGATGCGGGCAGGCTCGAGGTTTGCGATAACGATTATCTTCTTGCCGATAAGCTCCTCGGGCTTATAATCGTGCTTAATGCTGGAAACGATAACTCTCTCGCCGATTCCATCGCTCAAGGTAAGCTTGTAGCAGGAGTGAGACTTTCTGATTTCCTGGCACTTAACGATCTTGCAAACTCTGAGATCGAGCTTTGCGAAGTCGTCCATAGTAACCTTTTCTTCCTTGATAGGAGCAACGGGATCGGGATCGCCGTAAACCTTTTCTTCCACTACAGGGTTGAGAGCGGCTTCGATCTCGGCGTTCTTTGCCTTCTCTGCATCGGTCTCAGCGTAGGAGAAGTCAAGAAGTCCAACAAATCTTTCCTTTTCTACTGCGTAGAGGAAGAGATAGAGTCTGGGACCCTGCTCCTTGTCGATGAGAAGCTTGTAGATAGTCTTAAAGAACTTACCCTGAATGCCCCTGAGCTCCTTCTGGTCGGTGATCTCGGGATAGATCTCCTTGGGGATCGCATAGAGCTTCTGGTTGAGCTCGTCGAGGGTATAGGTCGCGTTTGCGATGTAGTCGTAGAGAGAAGCGATAGCCGCCTTCTCCTTTTCGTCAAGCGTATTCCAGATCTCAAAGTTTCTGGTGGCGCGAAGCTTGTTTACCTGGTCGGGAGCGCACTGCTCGAGCCAGAACTTTGCTCTGTCGAGTCTATCCTTGAACTGCTCGTACTTGTAGGGAGTACCGATCTTCTCAAATACGGTCTCAAGCATAGGAACGTTGAAGTCAACGATAGAACCAAGCTGAACGAGAAGTCCCATGGGGACGGTTTCTATCTTGTTATCACCGATCATGCAGTTATACATAACCGCTGCGTTGTACTCAAGAGCCTGGCCGCTGACGTATTCATTATACATCTTGTCGAATTCGAAATACTGGCGGAGAATACCGTCATCAAAGCAGAAATCAAACGCCTTGGTGGGCTCGGTCTTGGAGTAGAGCCAGAGAATGATCTCGGGCTGATAGAGCTTGAGCATGGTGTCGGGGGTGAGGTTAAGACCCGAGGAAGAGGACATCTTGCCTGCAACACCCTTGATACCGATGAACTCGTAGCCCTGATAAATGGGAGCGTCGTAGTTGTAGATCTTCTTAGCAATAACCTTGGAGTTGTTGTAAGAGCCTGTAGGAGCGGAGTGATCCTTTCCGCCGGGCTCAAAGTCAACCTGCTCGTACTTCCATCTCATTGCCCAGTCAACCTTCCAACCGAGCTTGCAGTTGAAGTTTTCGAGGAAATTGAAGTGACCCTTGTGACCGCAACGGCACTCGAATTCAGCCTCGGTGCAATCCTCGTTAACAGAGGTGATTGTGGTAAAGTCGGTGTGACACTCGGGGCAGAAGATGCTTACGGGGTAGTACTTTGCCTTCTCTGCGTCGTGCTCTGCCTTCAGCTCCTCCTCGCTCTTACTCTTGTCCTTGGTCTTGAAGGAGTCGAGGATCTCAAAGATCTCTCCTCTCATACGGAGAGCGTGGATAAGATCGTCGCGGTACTTACCCGAGCGATACATATCTGCCTGATAGCGGCAGTCGAGCTTAATGCCAAAGGGCTCGATACCCTTGAGGAACTCTTCCTCAAAGTGCTTTGCATAGTTTTCGTGGCATCCCCAAGGGTCGGGAATGTCAACGTAGGGACAACCGATGTACTTGTCGTAAGCATCGCCAACTACCGCCTGAACGTTAGCGGGGATCTTGCGGCAACGGTCAAACTCGTCCCAAGAGATAATGAGGCGAGCCTTCTTACCCTTTTTTTCGAGAGCCTTAACAACGAAAAGAGGAGTTGCCAAGTCTCTGAAGTTACCTATATGAACAGAACCCGAGGGGCTTACGCCTGCGGCGCAAACGTACTCTTCCTTGTCGGGGTGCTTTTTTATCAGTTGTTCTGCAATTTCTTCTGACCAATGCATTTTTTTACCTTCCTTAAAGAATTATATATCTTTGCAAATTTATTCATAGTATTGTATCACATTTTTTGGCTTTTGTCAATACGAATATAAGAAATAAGCCGCTATGAACGGTCATTTTTGTCATAGACCGTCTGCGGCTTATCTCCAATTATTTATTTTGACTTATTTGCGGCTAATTTCTCAATTCTCGGAACGCGTCCGGTAATAAGGCAAATAACCTCATACTCAATGGTTTCCGCCATCTGTGCCAGCTTGGAAATTTCGGTTTTATCGTAGCCGAATACCGTTATTTTATCTCCTACAAAAGCTGGAATATCGGTTACGTCTATCATACATTGATCCATACAAATTCTGCCTATTATAGGCGCTTTAAAGTCGCCCTTGGCAGTATGTACGGTTACCTCAAAGCCACTGTAAGCTCTCAAAAATCCGTCCGCGTAGCCGATAGGAAGGGTGGCTGTGGTGCGCTCGGTGTCGGAAATGAAATCTCCGCCGTAGCTTACTCTCTGACCTGCGGGGAGGCGGTGTATATGTGATATTGAAGTGCGGAGCGACATAACGGGCAAGACCTCAGCCTTCACGTATTCTGAGGGCGCCGCACCGTAGAGCAGGATTCCAAGGCGCACTCCGTCAAGAGTGAAATCAGAATAACGAATGGTTGCGGCACTGTTGGAAACATGGCAAAAAAGACGAATGTTGTCATCTTGAAGGAGGTTTTTAACCAACAGAAATCTTTCGTGTTGCTTCTTGGTGAAATTTTCGCCGTCGGATTCTACCGGGGACTCGTCAGCCTTTGAAAAATGTGTAAAAAGACCTTCAACGCATAGCTCGGTTTTTTTGCACAATGATTTTATAAGCTTTGCTGCGCTACTGCACTCGTCATCGTTTCTGGCATCCAGACCAATTCTGTTCATACCGGTGTCGAGAGCTATGTGGACGCGCACGCGACAGTTATGACGTTGAGCGCTGTTGCAAAGACCTTCGGCGTGTTTCTTGCTTATCACAGCTTGAATTATGTTATTATCTGCAAGGGCTTTTGCGTGTTCGGGGGCGGTGTAGCCTAATATGAGAATATCTGCAAATTTGTTTGCATTTCGGCAAATGTTGCGCACCTCAAGCGCTTCGTCAATGCAGGAAACCGCAAAAAAATCGCATCCTGCATCCAAAAGTGCGGGCACACAGAGGCCTGCGGTATGCCCATAGGCGTCTGCTTTGACTACACAAATGTGGCGCGAGTCGGGAGCATAAGTGCGCAGGTATATGTAATTCCTTTTTAAGGCATCGGTGTCTATTTCCGCCCAAGCCTTGTGAATGGGGAGGGCAGGAAGTCCCGAGTACAATCTGTGCGAACTCATAAAATCTCCTTTTTGAATTAAAATAAGGTTACCTTTATCAGTATATCATAATGAGACAAATATTGCAATAACATTTTCAATTTTATTTTTGCAAAAGGGTATAAACGAATGGACGCCGCATATAATCTTAAAACAATATCGAGTATTAAAGGAGCATTTGTAATGGTACTTGCAAATAAAAAACTAATGATAGCACTAATGGCGGTTTTGACGGGAATTTTGTTGCTATTGGCATCCTGCGACTCGCTACCTGAAGAATGCAGAAAAAGTCTGGAACGACCCTTTTGGGCAAAGGTTGAAGGAGAAATAGACGGCAGAGAGGTGATGGCGGAGGTCTATTGCGACCCCACCGAGCATAAAACGAAAGAGATATTCAACAGGTTGATCGTCAGGTTCGATTCGCCGCGCGCACTTGAAGGGATTACCGTAAGTCTGCGTTCTGACGGTCTGGCGACAGTTAGGCTAAAAGATACCGAGGTGGAGATGCCCATATACCGTGAAATGACCGAGCCATATCTTGCACTTACGCCCTTTGGCGAGCTTTATTCTCAAAATAAAACAAACAACGGTTATGAAATGACCTATAAACAGGGAGGAGATACCGTCACCTATTATTTTGGCACAGACGGTGTCCTGAAAGGCGTAAAGGGAACAGTGGATTCGCGGAGTTTTGACCTGACCGTTACGAATTTTCGGCAAATAAGCAAAAAAATTGAGATTATTTAATGTAATAAAAAGGTTTTTCGTGTTGACAATCCGAAATATATATTGTATAATGATATAGTAAAATTTTACCCTTGAAAGGAATGCAACATGGAAGCATCAAGAATTAAAGAATTGGCACTCCTGGCGGCAAAGATCCGTCTGGGTGTTATTGAATCCACTCATGCTGCAGGCGCGGGACATCCCGGCGGCTCGCTCTCTATTGCCGATATTATGGCGTACCTCTATTTTGAGGAAATGAACGTAAATCCCGACGCCCCCAAGAACGACGACCGTGACCGTTTTGTTCTTTCAAAGGGACACACTGCTCCCGCTCTTTACAGTGCTTTGGCACTTAAGGGCTTCTTCCCCTTCGAGGAGCTTAAGACTCTCCGTCAGCACGATAGCCGTCTCCAGGGTCACCCCGATATGAAGAGTATCCCCGGCGTTGATATGACCACCGGCTCTCTCGGTCTCGGAATCTCCGCCGCTTGCGGTATAGCTCTCGCAGGCAAGCTTAACGGCAAGGATTACAGAGTTTATACCGTTCTCGGTGACGGTGAAAGCGAAGAGGGTCAAGTTTGGGAGGCATCTATGTTTGCTAACCACTATAAGCTCGACAACCTTTGCGTAATTCTCGACTATAACGGTCTCCAGATCGACGGCCCCGTTGCAGAAGTAATCGGTCCCGCTCCCTTTGAGAGCAAGCTTGAGGCGTTTGGCTACAACGTAATTACCATCGACGGTCATAACTTCGACGAGATCGATGCGGCATTCAAGGCGGCAAAGGCTTGCAAGGGAAGACCTACCGCTATCGTGGCAAACACAGTTAAGGGTAAGGGCGTTTCCTTTATGGAAAACAAGGTCAACTGGCTCGGCGCGGCTCGCAAGGATCCCGAGTACGCCATTGCAGTTGAGGAATTGAACGCACAGATCGGAGGTTTACAGTAATGGCAGATAAGATTGCAACAAGAGAAGCTTACGGTCAGGCTCTCGTAGACCTTGCCGATAAGTATGATTACGTAGTTCTCGATGCAGATCTTGCAGAGGCTACCAAAACTATCAAATTCAAGAAAGCACATCCCGAAAGATTCTTCGATTGCGGAATCGCAGAGGGTAATATGATAAGTGTAGCTGCAGGTCTTGCGGCGGCAGGAAAGATGGCATTTGCATCCTCCTTCGCTATGTTTGCGGCAGGCAGAGCGTTTGAGCAGGTAAGAAACAGCGTTGGATACCCCCACCTCAACGTTAAGATCGGTGCAACTCATGCAGGTATCACCGTTGGTGAGGACGGTGCTACCCACCAGTGCCTTGAGGATATTGCTCTTATGAGAACTATCCCCGGTATGACCATCATCAACCCGGCAGATGCAGTTGAAGCAAGAGCGGCAGTTGAGGCATCTATGGAGACCTACGGCCCCTTCTATATGAGATTCGGCCGCTACGCTTGCCCCGTTATCAACGGCGAGGATTACAAGTTTGAGCTTGGTAAGGGCGTACAGCTTCGCGACGGTAAGGACGTTACCATCGTGGCAACCGGTTATATGGTTCATTTGGCTCTTGAAGCGGCAGAAGTGCTCGCGGCAGAGGGAATCGACGCTCGCGTTATCAATATCCACACAATTAAGCCCCTTGATAAGGAGATCATCCTTAAAGCGGCGAAGGAGACCGGAGCTATCGTTACCGCAGAGGAGCATAACATCATCGGTGGACTTGGCAGTGCAGTTGCAGAGACCGTCTGCGAGGGCTGTCCCGTTCCTATGCTTCGCGTCGGAGTTGAAGACCAGTTCGGTAAGTCCGGTAAGGTTCCTCCCCTGCTTGAGGAGTACGGCTTGACCGCGGCTAACATCGCTGACAAGGCAAGAGCAGTTGTTAAAATGAAATAATTGAAAAATAAAAACGGAAGTCCATTGGACTTCCGTTTTTTGTAAATTGATGTTTAGCGGTGACTTCACGGCGAAGCCTGTTGAAAGTTTTTACGTCGCTTTTTTCAAAAAGCGACCGCCCATCCAACGCGCGGAGCGTTGGTCGCCGCGCGCACGCGGCGAAACATCTCTTGCGGCGTGTTC
>JAZOMF010000036.1:0-24016 GCA_045653805.1 Eubacteriales bacterium | reverse complement strand
AGGACCTGCTGCTGCTGGACGTAACCCCTCTGTCCTTGGGTATTGAGACCATGGGCGGCGTATTCAACCGCATCATTGATTGGATGGCACAGAAGTTCCAGGCAGAGAACGGCATTGACCTCCGTAACGATAAGATGTTTATGCAAAGCCTTAAGGACGCGGCTGAAAAGGCATAGATGGAGCTTTCCGGCGTAGCGATCTCTAACATCAACCTTCCTTTCATTACCGCAACTGCGGCAGGTCCTCTCCACTTTGAGGCAACCCTTACCAGAGCAGAGTTTGACAGAATCACCGCAGACCTCGTTGAGGCTACTATGGGCCCCACAAAGCAGGCTCTCCGTGATTCCGGTCTCTCCGCAAACGAGATCGACAAGGTTCTTCTCGTTGGTGGATCTACCAGAATTCCCGCAGTTCAGGAAGCAGTTAAGAAGTTCATCGGCAAGGATCCCTTCAAGGGCATCAACCCCGACGAGTGCGTAGCAGTTGGCGCAGCTATCCAGGGCGGCGTTCTCGGCGGCGAGGTTAAGGATCTTCTTCTCCTTGACGTTACCCCCCTCTCTCTCGGTATCGAGACCATGGGCGGCGTATTCAATAGAATCATTGACAGAAACACCACTATCCCCGTAAAGAAGAGCCAGATCTACTCCACCGCGGCTGACGGTCAGACCTCGGTTGAGATCCACGTTCTTCAGGGTGAGCGCGAGATGGCGGCATATAACACCACTCTCGGTCGTTTCAACCTCGACGGTATTACTCCCGCTCCCAGAGGCATCCCCCAGATCGAGGTTACCTTCGACATCGATGCTAACGGTATCGTTAACGTAACCGCAAAGGATAAGGGAACCGGTAAGGAGCAGCACATCACCATCACCTCCTCCACCAACATGTCTCAGGAGGACATCGACAAGGCTGTTCGTGATGCCGAAAAGTTCGCAGAAGAGGACAAGAAGGCAAAGGAAGCAGTTGAGGTTAAGAACCGTGCAGACAGCATGATCTTCCAGAGTGAAAAGATGCTCTCCGAGCTTGGTGACAAGGTTGACGCGGCTGACAAGGCTGACGTTGAGGCGGCTATCGCAAAGCTTAAGGAAACCATCAACAGCGGTAACACCGAGGCTATCAAGGCTGATACCGAGGCAGTTGAAAAGTCCTTCTACAAGATAAGCGAAAAGCTTTACGCTCAGCAGGGCGGCGCACAGGGTCAGGGCTTTGATCCCAACATGGGCGGCAACCAGGGCGGCGCGCAGGACGGTCAGTTCTACGATGCAAGCTACGAGGATAACTCCAACAAGTAATATTGGATGCTATGGGAAAGCCCGAAATCGGGCTTTCCCTAATCGACTTTGATATTTTGTCCGATATGGGACGAAATCTACGGGTCATAACCTTATCTAAACATTTTTTATGGAAGCTTTTGAAAGAGGGGTGTGGGGAGAAAAGCTTTTGGCATCAAAAGTTTTCTCCCCACAGATAAAGTAATACAATGGCAGATAAAAGAGATTATTATGACGTGTTGGGCGTGCAAAAGGGTGCCACCGATGCGGAGATAAAAAAGGCTTACAGATCGCTTGCGAAGAAGTACCATCCCGACGTAAACCCCGGCAACAAGGAAGCCGAGGCGAAGTTCAAGGAGGTCAATGAGGCTTACGAGGTGCTATCTGATGCAGATAAGAAGGCAAAATACGACCAGTACGGTCACGCGGCGTTTGATCCCACGGCGGGAGCAGGCGGCGGCTTTGGAGGCTTTGGCGGATTTGGCGGCGGCGGATTCGATATGGATCTGGGCGACATTTTCGGCAGCTTTTTTGGCGGTGGAAGATCGAGCGGTCGAAGAAATAACGGCCCCCAGAAGGGTGAGGACATAGAGGTAAACGTTACCATCGACTTTGAGGAGGCGGTGTTCGGATGCAAGAAGAACATCAAGTTCCAGAGATCCGCAAAGTGCGCACACTGTCACGGTACAGGCAGTGAGGACGGTAAGAGCGAAACCTGTCCCACCTGTCGCGGAACCGGACAGAGAAGAGTAATACAGAATCTGGGCGGAATGCAGTTCCAGTCCACAACCACCTGCGACCAGTGTCGCGGAACGGGTAAATACGTTAAAACTCCTTGCTCGAAGTGCCGCGGCGCGGGATACGAGCGAGTTACAAAGAATCTTACGGTGGACATCCCTGCGGGAATCGACCACGGCAAGGGTCTTGTTATTCGAGGCGCAGGCAACGACGGTAAGAACGGCGGTATTGCAGGCGACCTTTACGTAATGGTAAGCGTGCGCAAGAGCTCGACCTTCAAGCGCGAGGGCTACGACCTCTATTGCGATGTACCCATCACCATTTCCGAGGCAACTCTCGGTGCGGAGATCGAGGTTCCCACCCTTGAGGGCAGAGAGAAATTCACTATTCCCGACGGCACTCAGACGGGTACCACCTTTACATTGAAGCAGAAGGGCGTTCCTATGGTTAATTCCAGCCGCCGCGGAGATCTTTATTTCCGTGTCAACGTGGAAATTCCCAAGGGGCTCAGCGAAAAGCAGAAGGAGCTGCTCCGCGCCTTTGCAGATGCCTGCGGCGAGAGCAATTACCAGAAGAAAAAGGGATTCTTTAAGAAGGATAAGAAATAAAAATGAACGAAAATATTGATAAAGATTACGTTTGCGGTGACTTCGGCGAGGTTAGTGAGTGGTTGCAGATAAAGGTTACCGTTAAAACCGAGCGACTTGACGAGCTGGTCACTCTTATGAGCGTCATCGAGAGCAATCTGCTCATCGACGACCTTTCCGACATCGATCTTAAGACCTGCTACGGCGACCTTATCGACGAAAAGATACTGAACGCAGACAAGAGCCGCGCGTCGGTTTCCTATTTCGTTCCCAAGGATGCCAATATTGCAGACGATATGGCATTCCTGCGCGACAGACTTGCCGCAGGCGGCTTTGATGACGCTAATATCGAGGTCATCGGTCTTTGCGAGGAGGACTGGGCGAACTCCTGGAAGGAATTCTACAAGCCCTTTAAGATCGGCAAGATCGTTATCGTGCCCGCATGGGAAAAGTACGAGGCGGATGAGGGCGAGATCATCGTCACCATGGATCCCGGTATGGCTTTCGGCACGGGAACACACGAAACTACAAGACTTATAATCGGTCTGCTCCAGAAGTACGTTAAGGAGGGAATGAGCCTCTTGGACGTTGGAACAGGTAGCGGAATTTTGGCTATCTGCGGCGCAAAGCTGGGGGCGGACGAATGCCGTGCCTATGACATCGACCCCATGAGCGTGCGAGTTGCCAACGAAAACGTGCGCGAGAGCGGTCTTGAGGGTAAGATCATTTGCAAGCAGAGCGATCTCCTCAAGCAGGTTGAAAATCGAGTGGGCGGATACGATATTATCTGTGCCAATATCGTGGCGGATATTATTATCCGTATGACTCCCGACGTTGCCCCCTTTATGGGTCAGCAGACGGTATTGTTGGCTTCGGGAATTATCGCGGAGCGCTGCGACGACGTTGTTGAATGTTTTGAAAAGAACGGATTCCGCATCGTTGAAAGGGCAGAGGATAACGGTTGGTGCGCTTTGGCGGTCATGCTTTAATATCGGTTTAGCAAAAGGGAGAATCTACGGGTTCTCCCTTTTAATTTTGCGACAAAAAGGTGAATGTGCAAAACAACTAAAATTATTTTGACGACCGCGACCGGCAAATTTTAACCGAATAAGGGCTTAAACGCCCATGGCAGGTCCGGGGAGAGGTTGTTTTGTAAGGGTTTTTGTGTATTTTGGCACTTGGAATACCTGTGTTTGCATATCCTTGCGCAAGTCTGTAAAGACCGTGAAATACGCAAGAAAACAGCGTTGTGCAAATTCTAAAAAATATTTCCCAAATTTATTGACATCTGTGATCTTTTGATGTATAATTTAGGTGTGGATTCTTTTTTTGTTCACAATTTGCGAAAATCAAACGGCAATAAGGCTTTCGGCTATTTGCCTGAACGATGATCTCACCTAAAAAAGGTGTCGATTCGAAGAAAAGGAGGTGCCGATGCCGAAATGAAAAAACGTTACACAATTCTTGCAACGGTTGTTCTTTTGTGTATGACTTGCTTTTTTGCGGTCGGATATGCGGCACTTACGGACAGCCTTTCGCTTTCCGGAGATATACAATCGGAGGGAAAGCCATATAGGGGAGTCTACATTACAGAGGTTTCCATAGAGTCGACCTCAAACGCCTCAAGCCTGCAAAATACCTTTCAGCTACCCACCAACCACATAACTACGGTAGATGCAACGGGAAGCGGTGGCTCGATCACCTATAAAATAACGGTTTTTAACAACACTGACGTTACCTATTGGTACATTGGCACGCGACTTACCACTGATTATAATCAAAACTCGCTGGTGGGGTCATCTAACAACGGCATTAAAGTTGTTACCAAAGACCATTTTCGTGATACAAGCCAGACCTTTAATTCGGAGGACTGGATACCGGCACAAACATCCCGTGATTTTTACGTTACCTATACCTACGGCATGAACGCTCAAAACGCCTGCGCCACAATGATAAATTTCCATTTTGATATTAAAATGGACGCGGTGCACGATGAGTTCCTTGCGGTACTTAATAATGATAAGTCGCCGGACAGCTACGAACAGCTCAAGGCGGTGTTTGAACAGGTATATGCATCTACGGGAGCGGTCAGCATCTCAACCGAGAGCCACCCCCAGGTGTTTGCATCTCTCTTTGAGGACTTGATGGTCAACATCGACGGAGTGGAGAGAAAGGCAAGCGTGGTTATCCGCCGCGAAGACCTTGATGATGACAAAACTACCGGTGATAACTACAACGGCGGACAAAAGAACGGATGCGAGTATACGCTCTATATCACCGTTGAGCCTCTGACACCGGGCACCAATCCCACGGTTTACGCCATCTCTTATTCAGAGGGTGCGAACAAGATGGGCGACGATTGGTATCAGGTCGGTGAGCTTTACGAGGGAACTGCTCCGGTAAAGGCCGATGGAACTATTGATTACGCCAAGTGGACGGCAACCCATAAGACCTACGAAATAGCAGATGGCATTACCTACTTGGTCGGCGCGCCTAACGGCGACCAGTACGATATTATGAAGACCATGGAGCAGCTTATTTCGGCAGAGGACCAGGATATCTTCAATACGATAGATAACGTAAATCTCTTCAAGAAGGTTTACGATATTCTTAAAAAACACCAAAATTCTACCGATCCCGCGGTTGTGGGCTTGTACCACGCATTCTACGATGCGGAAAAGTTCTATATCAACCACAACAACGGAGCGGAATTTAAGGTGGTTCGAAACACATATACCAGAGCGGAAATTATTTACGCTATCAAGAACATTCAGACAGCCCTTGATTATTACTATCAGGCTTATCCCGATTGATCTTGACCCCCTAACTCAAGAATATACATAAGGCGCCCCCTTATTTATAGAAATTTTTTTCAGAAAGGAAGAAAAAATTATGAAAAACAGAAGAATTGTAGTAGTTGCATTCTTGCTCGCAGCAGTAATGCTTCTCGGCGTAGGTTACGCAGCACTTACCGACACCCTTACCATCACCGGTAAGATGATAGCTGATCCTTCAGCATCCAATGATGAATTCCAGCAAAACATTTATTTCTCTAAGGCTGTTTCTGATCCTACTTCTGAAACACACATATCCTCGGAAGCTCACGTTGAGGCTGATAACAACCAGGCTTACTTTGGTGTTGTTGGCATGCAGGAAATAGGAGATAGCGCAACCTTTGAGTTTGTTATTAAAAATGACAGCTCTTGGAATGCTATAATCACTCCTATAATAGATGAGGTTACCAATGACGCCCCTGATCATGACCCTGTTTTCGATGTTGAATGGTCTTGGGAAAAGGGTAGTGTTGTTCAGGACGCAAATAATGTTGCTGCTAAGGGCGGCGAGTTGACCGTTTACATAACAGTTACACTTAAAGTCAAGCCCGATGAAGCACACGAGGCATCCTACAAATTGTCATTTGAAGCTAAAAATGACGGCGATGCTGTTGCAAACGTAAATTTGGGCGAATAATTTTTTTAATTTGTAAGGAGGACAGGCTATGTCAGACAAGAGAACAGTTAAAATATCCTCGGCGTCTGTCCTTGCCGTCCTCCTTGTAGCTTTACTGATACCGTTTGGCGAGAGCGGAAGAATAGTTGCTGCTATTCTTCTGCTCCCCGGAGCGGTGCTTATCCCAATGCTCATCAAAAAGAGAAGTATCTATTCCATCAACAAAAACGAAGTGCTGATCATTATGACGGTCATTGCTCTCGTTTATGTTGTGGTCTACTATCTTTCGGGACTTCGCTTCGGGTTTTATAATAACCTTTACAAGCTGAGCGTTAGCGGATTTTTAAAATACATACTTCCAATATCCGCAATAATCGCCGCTACCGAGATAATAAGGGGCGTGATGATGGCTCAAAAGAGCAGACTTGCTCATGCTTTGTGCTATCTGTCTTGTGTGGCGGCGGATATGCTGATAGTTTCCAACATTCCGTCGGTTACTACGTTCAACCGATTTATGGATCTTGTTGCAGGCGCGCTTTTGCCGGCAGTATTATCCAATCTTTTGTTCAATTATATATCAAAAAGGTACGGAATGTACCCCAATCTCGTTTACAGACTCATTACTACCCTCTATGCCTACATTTTTTCGGTATCGTCGGGTATTTCCGAGTCGCTGCTAAACTTTATCAGAATTCTTATTCCCATTGCGATCTTCCTTTTCATAGATATGCTTTATGAGAAGAAGAGAAGATACGCGCTGAAAAACAACTCTCGTGTGTGGCGGGTTGTTTCCAAAATTCTCACCGTTGTGGTGTTGATAATTATGATAGGCACTATAATGCTGGTGTCTAACCAATTTAAATATGGCTCTCTCGTTATCGCTACCGGCTCTATGACCGGAGAGATAAACCAAGGTGACGTGATAATTTTTGAAAGTTATGACGATCACGAAATAGTAGAGGGTCAGGTCATTGTTTTTGAAAAAAGCAACTCTATGGTAGTTCACAGAGTTGTGGATATAGAAATTATTAACGGTGTTGCAAGATATTACACCAAGGGCGATGCCAACGAGGATATCGATATGGGTTATATCGTTGACTCCAATATCGTGGGTGTTGTCAATTATAAGCTTCCTGCGGTGGGCTTTCCCACCCTCTGGATGCGAAAAATGTTTAAACGTTAAAGAAAGGAGAGAGATATGTCTGAACTTGAGATTCAAAGACGACAGGAATATAAGCGAAACCGCAAAAAATGGACTATGATTCAGATCATTGCCATCGTCGTGCTTGTGGCTTTATCTCTCGGTTCTTTGTTGGTCTATAACCGCGTAAACAGAACCTACCACATTGAATATACTGAAAATAGCTCTATCGACTATATGGTTCAGTATAATGAAAACGATTTCTTCGATGATGAATGGATGGGTATGGATCATACCTATATCTCGAATCTTACCAACGATATTATGGCAGAGTTTAAATATGATCTCTGCACAGGCTCTGCGGATATGAGCTTTGATTACAGCTACTCTATTGACGCAAAACTCATGGTTGCAAGCAAGGATTCGGGTAATCCCTACTACGTTGTGGAGGAAAAAATCGTTCCCACGACCCATGCGTTTGCAGATGATACCTCCTGCGTTAAGATCAAGGAAAGCGTGCTTATTGATTACGATAAGTACAACGCTATGGCAAAGGATTTTGTTGATACCTACAATCTTAATCAGGCAAACAGTACTCTTATCGTAACTCTCAATGTGGAGATGTTGAGTGTTGGTAAGACGTACGAAACCCAGAGCCAAAATAAATATTCCACATCGCTCAATATCCCCTTGACGGTAGATTCCTTTAGTGTTTATTCCACCTCCAGCTCCCCCGCAAATGAGGTTAAGGTGCTTGAATACAAGGACGCGGTAAATCAGGACATATTTATGATCCTTGCTATCGTGTTTGTATCCCTTGCCGGACTTGTGGGAATCGGTCTTGCGGTATTCCTCCATCTTACCGTTAACGATGATATTACCTATGCTGCAAAGGTGCGTAAGATACTTCGTGCTTACAGCTCATTTATTCAGAGAATAGACGGAGAATTTGAATATGAGGGCTACCAGATAGTGCCCATCAAGACATTCGTGGAAATGCTGGGTATCAGAGATACCATTCAGTCGCCCATTCTTATGAGTGAGAATCACGACGAAACTATGACGAGATTCCTCATTCCCACTGCTACCAAGCTTCTCTACGTGTTTGAGATCAAGGTTGATAACTACGATGAGATATATAACAGGGTAGAGCCTGATCCTATCCCCGAGCCCGAACCCGAGCCCGAGGTAGTTGAGGAGGTCATCGAAGAGCCGGTTATCCTTGAGGAGATCGACGAGGAGGTGCTGGCAGACGCTATGGCACAGCCCGAGGTAGAGCTTGAGGAGATCGAGTTCGTTCCCGACGATGACGATGATTTCGCCGTAGCTCCAGAAGAGCCCGGTATCGAGGTCGTTGGTATCGTGTGGCCGGAAAGAGCCCATCGTAATAAGGTCTACCGCTATGACCCCAACGGTGAGCAGCTCGGCGAGGGTGATATAGTCCTTGTTCCTACGAAAGACGTTACCAAGGGTAAAGAGGTTGTTCGCAAGGTTGCGGTTGCTCACGGAAATCACCGCGTTGATCCCGAGCACATCAAATTCCCCTTGAAGAAGGTTATTGCCGTTATCAAGAGAAGGGTTACAAGCGCACTTGTGTCTACTCCCGAGGCAGTCGAGGAGGTCGAAGCTCCCGATACAGTTGTAGAGAAAGTTGAAGCGTCCGAGGCTCACGAGATTCAGTACATCTAAAAATTAATATTATAGCCCTTGGCTGCCGAGATTCGGTTGCCAAGGGCGTTTTTAGATTGTGTGTATTTACAGGGTTATAATTTCATCTGCAAATGGGATGTCGGGCAGGTGGTGTGCCACTATAAGCACTGTTCTATCCTTTGAAAAATCCTTGATGAGGTTTAGCATTTTTGCCGCAGTTTCGTCGTCGAGAGCGGAGAATGGCTCGTCCAAAAGGAGAAGGGTTGAGTAATCTGCTTGGGCAAATGCAAGCAGACGAGCAAGTGCTACTCTTTGAGCCATTCCGCCCGATAATTCGTGGGGGAATTTGTTTTTGTCACAGTCAAGTCCTACCGCCGAAAGGTATTTATCCGCAAGGGGAATTTGAATCTTGGGGAGAACGGCACAGACATTTTCAAGAGCGGTTTTCCAAGGGAGAAGACGCGGCTCTTGGAACATTACGGCTACCTTTTCGTCGCAGAAAAATTCGCCGCCGTCGGGCTTTTCAAGTCCTGCAGCAATTCGTAAAATCGTAGTTTTTCCGATACCCGATTCTCCCATTATAACGGTTTTTGAGCCTTTTGAGATAGTCAAAGAAAAATTTTCAAGAACGGTCTGCTCGCTACCGTTCACGCCATATTTTTTGGATATATTCTTAAATTCAACCAAGTGTCACACCTCCTTTTTGTTGTAAGGAGTGATTTTTAAACGCCTTTTTTAGCATGAAGACGGTAGTTTTTTCGATTATCACGCTCAAAATTACCACAACCGCTGTCCAAGCAAAGAGGTCAGTGGTTTCAATATAGCTTTTTGCGTCCGAAATCATTTTTCCAATTGAATTTATCGGTTCAAGCAGTACTTCTGCCGCGATTCCTGCCTTCCACGCCATTCCCAGCGAGGATTTTAGTGATGCGAGTAAATAGGGTGCGATGCTTGGCAGATAGATGTGCCTAAGCTTTGCGGCAGAGCTCATTTTATATGCCCGTGCCATTTCAAGCAAAGCCGTGTCGGTATTGAGAATTCCCGTTTCCACGCCCGCCCACACGATAGGAGTTACCATCATAAGCGCGATGATAAGGGGCGTAAGATCGCGGCTGACCCAAAGCACCAAAAGGATGATGAAGGACGCCACGGGGGTGGATTTTATCACCGCCAAAGGGGGAGCGAAAAAGTCTTTTGCGGTGTGAGAGTGCGCGGTGAGTATTCCTCCGAGTGCGCCCAGCAGTGTGCCGATCAACATTCCCGTTAATATTCGGAGAAACGAGTACGCGATTATTTTATAAAATTCGGCGGCTTGTATTAGCTCAAAGAGTCGGATCGCCACCGCTATGGGCGTGGGGAAGAGCAGATCCTTGCCGATTGCCATGGCGAGGATCTGCCAGACGGCAAGCCACGCCACGGTTATTATCGAATATTTAAGTATCTTTTTTATCATTTTACAAGATAGATCTCACTATCGGGGAGAGCACCGCCTACCGCTTTTGGGTCTTGCTCGTAGAGCTTTGCGAAGAATACGTCGAGGGCGGCTGCCATTTCATCGCCGTCCATATAGACTATGTTACATTTTGGAATTGCTTTCTCGGCAACGGGCGCGGCTTCAACCATACCCGCGGCTACCACGAGCTGAGATGCCTCCTTGGGGTTGGAATTGGTATATTCGATAGATGCCTTGTATTCCGCAAGAAATTGCTCAAGCTCTTGGGGGTGTGCTTCTGCCCATTCTGTTCTTACAACTATACAGCCCTGAAGAAGAGTGTTTTCGCCGTACGCCCTTTCCCATTCTTCGGTAAGGTCAAGAGCCGTGGTAAGCTTGTTGTTTTTCGACTTTGCGATAGTTACCATAGGCTCGGGTATGACAGCCATGTCTACCATTCCGTTGACAAGCGCGTCACGAAGCTCCTCGGGCTTGGCGTAATAGGTGTCGATGGTAACGTTTACACCGTGCGCGTTGCATATTGCCTTGAAAATAAACGCGGGATTTTGGTCAGGACAGTATATGGTCTTTCCTTCAAGCTCGGAGATGTTGTTGATGCTGAGCTTTTCACCGTTGGTTACGAGATAGAGGACGCCGAGAGTATTTACGGCGGCTATCTTGACTCCTCCCTCGGTTTTTTTGTAGAGCGCCGCGGCGGCATTGGTGGGGAGAGCGGCGATGTCGATACTGCCGTTTATAAGGCCCTTGGTAACGTTTTCCGCCAGCTTTTCAACCGTAAAATTATAATTGAGAGCGGTCTTACCTTCCTTGCTGTCGCTTATGAGCTTTGCCGCCCCGAAGCCTGTCGAGCCGTTGAGCACGGATACGTTTATTTCAAGACCTTTGTCGAGAAGGACAAAGCGGTCGCAGGAAGCAAGCGTTGTTAAGAGAATGAGAGCGGCGAAGAGAAGGGATAGAAGTTTGATGGAGTTTTTCATTTTGTTCCTTTCTTGTATATTATATGGATTATTTGTATTTTTCCATCATACCTTTACGGTTGATGACCTTAATTGTTTTACCATTGCGCGTGATAAATCCTTCATCGGTTAGCTTGTCCGTGGCGCGGTAGAGAGATGCGCGTCCGAGGTTGAGCATCTCAGAGAGGCTATTCATTGGCACGGTTATCTCGGGGGTGTCCGTGGTGTGCTCGGGTATTGAAGTATCCAAAAAATATGCCAGCCGACGCTCGGCACTGCCTGCGGTCAAGGTCACGATTTTTCGGTTTAGATAGCGTATCTTTTCCGACAAAAACGATAGATAATTATACATCGCCCTCTTGTCACTTTCGAGAATTTTGCCGTACCCCTCGGGGGAGATTTCCATTGTGTCACAATGCTTTGTCGCGATGATTCTACTGACGAAATCTTCCTCTGAAAATAGGTTTGCCACCCCTACAATGCCGCCTTGTTTCACAGTGCGCAAAAGCATGCTTCTGCCCTCGTCGGCGGTATAAATTTCAGCCTCTCCCGAGAGAAATATCACCATTTTACGCTCCTTGTCGGGAGGAGAGCAGATGACCTCGCCCGTGTCGTAGCTTTTTTGCGAAAAGCAGCCGTTTTCAATGGCGAGCGACAGCTTTTTTTCGTCAACACCGGAAAAAAGCGTTGTGGAGAGTATTAAATTCAAGGTTTTTGTTGCTTTTGCGGAGATTTGTTCGTTCATTTTGGTTTAACCCCCAAAAATGTCTCATTTGATACATTATTCTAACACATTCTCGCTTTTTTGTCAATGGAAAAAAGCCTCTTTCATATGTAAATATTATGTTAATTTATAATAAAATACTTTACACTGTAAAGATATTGATATATAATAATTTGAGGGAGTGTGTGCGCACACACCCGAAAAAGCTAATGCTTGGAGGAGTTTTTATGACACTTGTAATTCTTGCGGCTGGCATGGGCTCGCGTTATGGAGGTCTCAAGCAGATAGACCCCATTACCGATTGCGGTGAGTTTATTATAGATTTTGCTATATACGATGCGGTAAAAGCCGGATTTGACAAGGTGGTTTTCATCATCAAGGAAGAGAATTATGATGCCTTTCGTGAGACTGTTGGTGCCAGAGTTGAGCCTTATATCAAGGTCGAGTATGCTTTCCAGTCTCTTGATAAGATTCCAGAGAAGTTTTCTATCCCCGAGGGCAGAGAAAAGCCTTGGGGCACATCCCACGCCCTGCTTTGCGCAGAGGAGTTTGTTACCGACAATTTTGCGGTAATCAACGCTGACGATTTCTACGGCAGAGATGCTTTTTTGAAGCTTGCCGAGCACTTGAAGTCGCTTGACCTAAAGTCCACTAATTATTGCATGATCGGCTACGTTCTCCGCAACACCTTGACCGAAAACGGCACGGTTTCTCGCGGCAGATGTGAGACTACCGATGGCGGTATGCTTTCCTCGATTACAGAGCTGACCAAGATCAGAACTGCCGGTAAGGATGCAGAATATATGGGAGAGGACGGCGAGTGGTTGCCTCTTTCCGGCGACACTGTTGTGTCCATGAATTGCTGGGGCTTGACTCCTGCAATCTTCCCTGAGCTGAAGGCAGGATTTGAAGCATTCCTTGCAAGCGAAAAGGGAAGTCAGCTTAAGAGCGAATACTACCTCCCCGGCGCGGTTGACGACCAGATGAAGGCAGGCAAGTGCGACGTGCGCGTTTACGCAACTACCGCCGCTTGGTACGGAGTGACCTACTCCGAGGACAAGGCGGGAGTTAAGAATGCGCTCCGATCTCTTATGGACAGAGGCGAATATCCCCACAAGCTTTGGAAATGATTTAGTTTTATATAGGATCAGGAAAAAATCATGTCAGTTCTTATTACAGGCGGTGCGGGCTTTATCGGCTCTCATACCGCAGTTGAATTTTTAAACGCAGGCTACGATGTAGTCATCATGGACAACTTTTCAAACAGTAAGCCCATAGTGCTTGATCGAATTCGCGAGATCACAGGCAAGGATTTCAAGTTCTACAAGGCAGATCTTCTTGACCTTGAATCTATGGACAAGATTTTTGACGAGAACCCCGATATTGATTCTTGCATTCATTTTGCGGGACTTAAGGCGGTTGGTGAGAGCGTTGCTAAGCCTCTCGAGTACTACCACAATAACGTGACAGGCACCCTTTTGCTTTGCGATTCTATGCGCCGTCACGGTGTTAAGAACATCGTTTTCAGCTCCTCTGCAACGGTTTACGGTGACCCCGACGAGGTGCCGATCAAGGAGACCGCTCGCGTTGGTAATGCTACCAACCCCTATGGCGAGACCAAGGTTATGATCGAGCGTATTCTCAAGGATTTCCACAAGGCGGACAACGAGTGGAACATTTCCATCCTTCGTTACTTCAATCCTATCGGCGCGCACAAGTCCGGTCGAATCGGTGAAGACCCCAACGGAATTCCCAATAACCTTATGCCTTATATCACCAAGGTGGCGCTTGGCAAGCTTCCATGTCTCAGCGTTTTCGGTGACGATTATGACACACACGACGGCACGGGCGTGCGCGACTACATCCACGTAGTTGACTTGGCAAAGGCTCACCCCAAGGCTCTTCAGTATATCGAGAAGGCTCACGGAATCGACTATTTCAATATCGGTACGGGTACCGGATACTCCGTGCTTGACGTAGTAAAGGCTTATGAGGCGGCAACCGGCATCAAGATCAATTACAGAATTGCACCCCGTCGCCCCGGTGACATTGCGGCGTGCTTCGCTGACCCCACCAAGGCTCGTGAGATTCTCGGTTGGACTGCGGAAAACGGCATCTTTGAGATGTGCAGGGATGCAAATAATTGGCAGACGAACAACCCTAATGGTTATGATTGCTGATAATTGCAAGTAAATTAGTTAAATTTTATAGGTTCGTTTAGCGGGACGTCGAGGCGCCGTCCCCTACAATCGTGAAATCGATTTTGAGTTTTTCTACGGTTGTAAAGTGATGAACGCTTAAAACCGTAGGGGACGGCGCCCTCGACGTCCCGCATACATACGGAGAACAAATATGAACATAGAAAAGAAACATTTCGGCACGACAGGTGGCAGAGACGTTGATCTTTACACCATGACCGTTGACAGTGGAATGAGCGTTAGCATCATCACCTTTGGCGGTGCTATTCAGAAGCTGCTTGTGCCCGATAGAAATGGAAAACTGACCGACGTTGTGGGCGGTTACGATGACCTTATCGACTACGTTGAGGGCGACGGCTATCAGGGAGCACTCATCGGTCGCTGGGGAAACAGAATCTGCGACGGTAAGTTTACTCTTGACGGAAAAGAGTACAACCTCTTTGTAAACAACGGCAAAAACCATCTGCACGGTGGCAAGGTCGGCTTCTCTCACAAAATTTGGGATGCTGAAGCAAGAGTTGTGGCAGACGGTTGCGAGCTTGCTCTTACATACGTCTCCCCCGACGGAGAAGAGGGATATCCCGGTACTTTGACCGTTAAAGTGGTGTACAAGCTTACTCAAAACAATGAGCTTTGTATCTCATACAGAGCTACCACCGACAAAAAGACCGTGCTCAATCTCACCAACCACTCATATTTCAATCTTGGCGGATTTGCTTCGGGCAAGATATTGGACCACGAGATGTGGATGGATGCAGAGAGCTTCCTTGAAACCGACAAGACATTGATCCCCACGGGTAGAATGATCCCCATTGAAGGCACTGCCTTCGATTTCAAAACTCCCAAGACTATCGGTCGAGATTTCGACTTGTCTTACGAGCCTCTTCGTCTTGCAGGCGGCTACGATCATTGCATCAACTTTACCAAGAAGGCAGACCCCATGGCAGAGGCGCGCGTGCGCGTCTATGAGCCCGAGAGCGGCAGAGTGATGGAGGTTTACACCAACATGCCCTGCGTTCAGTTCTATTCGGGCAACTTCTTGAAGAATCCCGATCACCCCTTTAAGGGCGGTTATCCTCAGGGTGTTCAAAATATGTTCTGCCTCGAGACCGAAAATATGCCCGACAGCGTAAACAACAGTGAATTTACCGATTGTACTCTTGACGTAGGAGAGGAGTACGTACACAACACCGTATACAAATTTTTAGTTAAATAAATTATAAATTTTTATTAAGAAAGGTAAATGACAATGAAAAAAAGAATTCTTATCATCGCGGCAGTAGTAATTTTGATGCTTTCTATGGCATCCTGTAGTGTGCCCACCAAGACCTATGACGCAGGTGACGTAAGTATTGAACTTCCTATCCACTATGTTCCCATGGATGACGTCATAAACAGTGATGCCGTTCAGCAGCTTATGGCAGAGTATGTTCCCGAAAGCATCAGTGTAAATGCGCATGTTTATGCTTCTCCTATTGATATGAGCTTGATTGCTATCGGTGATGTTGTGCTTAGTGATGATGTTATTGGGGAAAATGCATATGATATTGCAACGGAAATGTGCGATAGCATGGGCGGAGATGCCGAAGTAGTCGAAATGGGCGGCACATTTGGAGTCAAATATACTATTGAGGGTATATTTGGTGACGAGATTCCCGAGGAGATCCCCGAAGATATTCGCGATTTTACCATTGTGAATCTTTGCTACATGGAAAATAACGGAGCTACCTATGTATGCATTCTTTGTCCCCAAGACAAATACGACGCGGGCTGCGCCATCGACATCGCAAGTTCTATTGTCGTAGATTGATTTTGATAGATTGATGGTGTAGAATTGTTAGGAAAAGAACGATTCTGTGCAAGGCAAATAGGCGCGCGTGACCACGATAATGTGTGCAAAACTGCCGATAAGTTATATTCGGGCATTCCTATTTAACGAGGCGCATACCTTCAATGGCGGCTACCTTCAGGGCAGGCAGAATATGTTCTGCCTTGAGACCGAGAATATGCCCAACAGCGTAAATCACGAGGACTTTACAGACTGTACTCTTGATATAGGTGATACCTATGTACATAATACGGTCTATAAGTTTTCGGTGAAATAAAACAATTCATAGAATAGAAAGGAAAATGACTATGAAAAAATTTCTTGCGATTGCAATAATTGCGATCATGATGATCACTCTTGTTTCCTGCGGAACCAAGACCTATGAAACAGACGGCTTTTCTATTGAGCTTTCGCCTACATTCATAGATGGAGGCAGTATTGCTGAAGAAGTTCTTGCAAGCACAGGCTCTAAGTATGAAGGAAATTATGCAGTTTACGTATCGTTGATTGAAGGTATTGGTATTATTGCCGCAACCGAAACAAGCGACGAAGACTTCACTGCATTTGAGTATACCTCTAATATGGCAGATTTCCTTGACGTAAGCTCCAGCGAGATATTCTACATTAACGGCGCTCCTGCCTTTGAATGTGGCAGTTATTTTGGCGATGCTCCCATAACGACAATAATTGTTTGTTATGAGGCTGACGGAGAATTCTGGATGGTAGCATCTTTCTGTGAGACCGCAAAATATGAAGAGAAGAAGGCTGACATGATAGCTTACCTTGAAACTATCGAGGTGGAATAATTTTACATATAAAGAATGACGAAACCCATTTGGGTTTCGTCATTCTTTATTTAACGATATAACAGTTTTTTCGATATTTCGATCATCTTTTCGTCGGATGATGTGTTGACAATCTCGACCTCGCCCTCACCGTGACGGAGGAGGTCAGCGGCGACGATGCGGCGTCTTGCCTCTCGTGCCGTACCCTCACCACCGTCTAAAATTGCAACCTTTCCACACCATACGCGGTCGATGATCTCTCTGATGTGGGGGTAGTGGGTGCAACCCAGCACGATGCCGTCTATATGCTGATCAAAATAGGGTGCAAACAGATTTTTGAGGTAGGCTTCTATCTCCTCGCACTCGATGTCTCCCTTTTCTATGAGGTCGGCAAGACCGGGACAGGGAAGAGGGATAAATTCGCCCTTGTGGGCAAAGCGATCTACCAGATTTTTGAATTTTTCTTCCTTGAGAGTCAAGGGGGTTGCCATAACCAGCACTCGGGGGGATTCGCAAAGCTCACTGGCGGGCTTGACGGCAGGCTCAATGCCAACGATGGGGAGTTCGGGATTCTCCTCGCGCAAAATTCGTACCGCCGCGCTGGTTGCAGTATTGCATGCAACCACCAAGGCTTTAATGCCGCGCTTTTGCAGAGCGGTTAGGTTGTTTCTCGTTATCTCCAGCACCTCGGCGCGGCTTTTAGTGCCGTAAGGGGCGTTTTTGGAGTCGCCAAAGTATAAAAATCGCTCCTCGGGCATCATTTTGATGAGCTCGCGTAAAACGCTGATACCACCCACTCCCGAATCAATGACCGCAATGGGCAGGTCTATTCTGTTTTCCATTTTGGTCTCCTTTCGGGCAATAATTTTGCCTTCTTAGATATAAATATTAGGGATAACATAATTATATCACGAAAAAACCGAAATTGCAATATGGATTTTTATTTTATAGGGATAAATCAAAATTTGAAATATTATTTATTGCTTTTCTTCTTCTCAAACTTAACGATACCGTTCTCGGCGATTGCGGTAATGAAGTCGCCCTTTGAGAAGCGACCCGAGAGCAGGGCATTGGCGTAGGGGTCCTCTACAAGTCGGGTAATGGCGCGGCGCAGGGGTCGGGCACCGTATTCGGGGGTGTATTGGTAGTCAACCACTGCGCGTGCAACGCTTTCGTCAAACTCTATGAAAACTCCGCCGCCCTCGATTCGGTCTGCCACGCCCACAAGCAACAGTGTGGCGATCTTCTCAAGCTCGTCCCTTGAAAGGGGAGAGAAATAGATTATCTCGTCTACGCGGTTGAGAAATTCGGGTCTGAAATGGCTGCGCAGGGCGGCATCCACTCTCTGTTTTTTGCGGTCAACGTCGTTCTCACTACTGGCGGCAAAACCCAGCGCGCCTACCTCGCCCTGCAGCTTTGCGCCGAGGTTCGTGGTCATTATAATGATCGAATTTTTAAAGCTGACGCGCCGCCCTTGTGAGTCGGTCAAAATTCCGTCGTCGAGTATCTGCAAGAGCAGACCGAAAACGTCGGGGTGAGCCTTTTCAATTTCGTCAAAGAGCACGATAGAGTATGGGTGACGGCGTACTCGCTCGGTCAACATTCCTCCCTCGTCATAGCCCACGTATCCGGGGGGCGAGCCGATGAGCTTGGAGATACTGTGCTTCTCCATATATTCCGACATATCAAGTCGGATCATTGAGTCCTTGCCCCCAAAAAGCACGTCGGCTAACGCACGGCAAAGCTCGGTCTTGCCCACGCCCGTCTGACCTGCGAAGATGAAGGAGCCGATGGGTCTGGCGGGGTCTTTCAGCCCCGTTCTGCCTCTTCTCACCGCCGCAGATAGGGCGCGGATGGCGTCCTTTTGCCCCACTACCTGCTCCTCAAGTCTCTCTTCAAGGGAAGAGAGACGAGCGGCATCGCTTTCCATCAGCTTGGATACTGGAATGGATGTCCAGGCGGTGACTACATCGGCAACGTCGCTCTCGGTGAGGGTCAGCAGGTCGCCCGACTTTTGGCGGTCAAGCTTTTCCTTAAATGAGTCCAGCTTTTTGCGGAGCTCACTCTCCCTATCTCTGAGGGCGGCGGCAAGCTCGAAATTCTGCTCGGTTATCGCCTCCGCCTTTTCAATTTCGGCTTGACGGAGGGCGTTTTCTATCTCGCGGTGCTCTGGGGGTGCGGTGAATATTTTCAGCCTCAATCTCGCCGCCGCCTCGTCTATGAGGTCGATGGCTTTGTCGGGCAAAAAGCGGTCGGGGACGTAGCGCACCGAAAGCTCCACTGCCGCCTCTATCGCCTCGTCCGAAATTATCAGCTTGTGGTGTGATTCGTATTTTTGCCGCAGACCCTTGAGCATTTGCACCGTTTCGCTCTCGCTGGGCTCACCTACCGTCACCGCTTGAAATCTGCGCTCCAGAGCGGCATCCTTTTCCACGTGCTTGCGGTATTCGGTGATGGTAGTTGCTCCGATGACCTGAAGCTCGCCACGAGCCAAGGCGGGCTTTATTATATTGGCGGCATCCACCGCGCCCTCGGCAGAGCCTGCGCCGATGATGGTGTGAATTTCGTCGATAAAAATGATGATCTCGGGGTTTTTTTCTACCTCGGAGAGCACCGTTTTCAATCTCTCCTCAAATTCGCCACGATATTTTGCTCCAGCGATCATACTGGCTAAATCCAGAGAGATGATGCACTTGCCCACGAGGATCTCGGGCACTTCGCCATCGGCAATTCGCTGGGCGAGTCCCTCTACTACGGCGGTCTTGCCCACGCCAGGCTCACCGATGAGGCAGGGGTTGTTTTTTGTGCGGCGCGAGAGTATCTGGATGACGCGCTCGGTCTCCTTGTCACGCCCGATTATGGGATCGAGTCTGCCTAGCCGTGCCTGATGGGTCAGATCTCTGCCAAAGCTGCGAATAGAGTGTTTTTTCTGCTTGTCCTCACGCTCGTGGGCGGCTTTTTTTGTGGCTTTGGCGGGACTTGACTCGATGTAGGATTCCACGTCGCCTCGCAGCTCTTGCGCCGAAAGTCCTTGCGCTTCAAGGATTCGGACTGCCACCGAGTCCTTGTCAGATAGCAGGGCAAGGAGCAGATGCTCGGTGCCGATGTAGGCGTGGTCGCTCTTAGCGGATTCGTAGGCGGAGGACTCGATTATTCGTTTCATTCTGGGGGTCATGTCCGAGGGTGAGATTGGCCCCGGCGAGCCCATTCCCGTGATTTCCAAAACAGTAGCTTTGATGATTTCGAAGCTTGCACCCCGAGCGCTAAGAATCCTCGCGGCGGCGCTTTCGGGGGTCTTTATAAGTCCCAATAAAAGATGCTCGCTACCGATATAGGAGTGACCCATCTCCGAGGCGAGGGATAGGGCAAGATTTAGCGCATATTGGGCCTTTGGTGTGAATTTGTTTGACATAATGGTTACCTTGTTTTGTGTTTTCAAATTTTGATTTATAGGGTTAAGGGAACGTCACGGCGTTGTCTTGTGGAAAGTTTCGCTCAAGCCTTTTCAAAGGCTTGTCGGAGCCGCCGCGATCGGCGGTCGCCCTCCGCAGAGGGCGAAACTCCCGTATCGTTCGAAAGCGCCACGAAAGGGTGAATTTCGGCGAAGCCGAAAGAGGGAAAACACACAAGTGGGGGTTTTCCCTTTCTACACAAAGCCTTTTCAAATTGCTTACCCGCTTTTTTCTTTGGCAGTAGAGGCGCAAAGAAAAAAGCTTAGCAAAAAAGAACACGCCGATAAGGAGATTTCGCCGCGTGCGCGCGGCGACCAACGCTCCGCGCGTTGGATGGGCGGGCGCTTTTTGAAAAAAGCGACGTAAAAACTTTCAACAGGCTTCGCCGTGAAGTCACCGCTAAACATCAATTTATCCGCCGGTTGCGGTATAGATCATCTTCGAAACGATCTCGGCGCGGGAGGTTGCGATCTCCTCGTCCGAATTACAGCCCGAGGTGGCGGTGATCGACGCGTTCAGGCACTCGCCCAGAATTAGATTTAGCTCCTTCACCGTAACGGGCGGTAGCTTGGCTTTGCCCTCGGTGGCGGCAAGGGAGAATCGCAGGGCGGAGGAGAGGGTCAGCAGGTCGCTCTCGTCAAGCAATCGTGCGTAGAGCATTTGCCCGTAGGCGCGCCACGCTCTGTCAACTATTATTCTCCCGTTTCCCTCGGCGATAATCCCTTCAAGCGTAGTTTCACGGTCGATTATTGCCTCGATCAGTGCAGAAAAGCCTTCCGCCGCATGCGTTTCGTTGCAAAGGTGGGAGGGGGTGTGGGAGATGAAATATAGGTTGCCGCCACCGTGTATGAATGCAGGCTCAAGGCTCGCACCCAGCTCGGCGCAGCTCCGTCTCAGTTCGGCTATCTCACATTGCGAGGTGAGGGCAGGGAGAAAGAGCAGAGCAGAAAATACCGCCCCCGAGCCGCAGAGCGAAGGAGTGGCAGAGAGGTATCCCGTCTGCTCGTTGTATGCAAATTCAAATTCGCGGTCAAGCAGTTCCTCGGCGCTGATTGCAATATTTCGGGTTTCGGTCATGGCAAGCCCAGACACAAGGGAACTGATGGAAATGAGATCTCTGCCCCCGAGGGAAACCGACAGCGAGCAGGGCTCGTTGAAGTAAACAGCGCGACGAGGGCTTGACGTTAACATGCCATTGTCGATAAAGCCCTTTTCGGCTAACGACAGTGGATAGATCGGGTCGCTTTCGCTTAAAATGTCACTGCGAAAACCGTTTTTAGATAGTAGGGCATCGGCTTTTTTGAAGAAGGAGTCGATGCTCTTATCTCCCATCTTTTTGGTAAAGGGCATGCCCGACAGGTTGCGGACAAAGGTGGTTTTTGAAAAAATTACGTGGTGAGGGTGCTTGCCCTCGGTGGTGAACCAAGACATTTATGTATTTCTCCTTTTTTATTGCTTTTCAAGGGCTCTTATGTTGTCGCGGAGGGTGGCGGCAAGCTCGAAATCCTCGCTATCGATGGCTCGGCGGAGCTTGACCCTCAACTCGTTGAGGTTTTTCTCGCGGTCAAGTCGCGCTCTCCGTCTTGATGGCATTCGCGCCGCGTAGGCGGATGTGGGGGTGGGAGACGCAGGCAGTAGCGTGCCGCCAAAGGTGGCGTAGCATTCGGGACACCCAATCTCGCCCGAGGCCATTATCTCATCGGCGCTTATACCGCAACCGCGACAGATGGTGGCGGCATTTGTGCGCGCCGCATGTGTGAGTACGCCACCCGCCCTCGACAGCGAGACAATAGTGGTGGCAGGGACGAATCGCGCACCTGTGTCGGCTTGTGAGATGGTGGAGGGAGTGACCGCCTTGCCAAGCAGAGCGCCGCAGGCGGCACAAAGGGCGTGTCGTCTGCCGCCCTCGTCGGAGAAGAAAAGAGTTGCTTTTCGTTGTTTGCATTTTTCGCAGTTCATTATGGTTTTTCCTTTCGGTGTTTTGATTTTTAGACGAAAAAAATGGTGTCTTTGGTTGAAAAAATCAAAGAAAACGCCGTCTTACGGTTATTTTACACCTCCGAGGGCGCAAAAAAGGTCGCAATATGACGGCGCAGAAAATTTTTTGCATTTGTGGGGAGGCGTAGGGATGCGAGGAGGCGGTTTCCGCTTTATAGAAAGAAAGCTTGGCAAAGAACTTCCCACTAAAAAAGGTTTTTGGAGTAGCTATATAGTAATATAACACCGTGATGATTTAAGCCCAAGCCAATTTGCTATCGTGTTGCGAGTGGATTTTATTATTGGTGTTTCAAGTTTTGATTTATCGTCATCGCCCCCGACAAATCAAAATTTAAAACACCGGCAATCAAAATCCACATTACAGCTGCCCTCGGCACATTAATACAACTTTACTAATACGTTCACTAATAGTTTACAAATAAAATGCAAATAAAACCCTTTACTTCATTGACAAAGTATTGCATTTAATGTATAATAAAATATGATGGGGAAGAGTGGTTTTCTCATCGGTAGAAATGTTAAAAATATTATTAAAACCCCAAATGGAGGCATTCAAATGGATAAAAATCAAACAATTGGAAACCAGAAGATCGCCTCGTTGTTCGACGAAGGTACTCTCGTTGAGATCGGCGCTTACATCAAGAGAAGCGGTGACGACAGCGCGTACGACGGAGTTATCTGCGGCTACGGTTCCGTATCCGGCAAGCTCTGCTTCGCATTCGTTCAGGACAGCGACAGAACAAAGGGAGCTTTCGACGAGGCAGGCGCTCGTAAGATCGAAATGCTCTACGACATGGCAATCAAGAACGGTGCACCCGTAATCGGCGTGTTCGACAGCGCAGGAGCAGTTGTGCTTGACGGCAGTGCGGCTCTCTCTGCTTACGGAAGATTCATCTCTTGCGTGGCAAAGGCTTCCGGTATCATTCCCCAGATCGCTCTTTACGACGGTCTCTGCACCGGTATGGCGCTGACCGTAGCAAATATGTTCGACCTTTCTATCAAGGTCGAGGACAAGGCTGAGCTTTACCTCACTTCCACCGCCAAGGACAAGGACGTTCTTTGCGCGATAAACTGCCAGACGGAGGCAGAGGCTTATGCGGCGGCAAGAAATCTCGTTGAGATCCTTCCCCAGAACAACAAGGACGATGCAAGCCAGATGAGCGGCGACGATGCGGCTCGCACTGTTGCAGTTGCAGGTCTTACAGGCAAGGCGATGGTTGAGGCTCTTGCAGATAACGGCACCTTTACCGAGATCTACGCAAAGGAAAGCGGAATCGTAACCGGCTTTGCATTCTTCGGCGGCACTCTCTGTGGTGTTATTGCGTCAAACACCGCTTGCGACGCAGGCAAGATCGGCTTCCTCGGCGCAAAGAAGGCGGCAGACCTTATCTCCTTCTGCGACAGATTCGGCATCTCGGTAGTAACTCTTGTTGACAGCGAAGGTCTTTGCGATTGCGCTTGCGGCAAGTGCACCGCGATTCTTGCAGGTGCTTATGCAAACGCGACCTGCGCGAAGGTAACTGCGGTCGTAGGTAAGGCTTACGGTGCGGCATTCACGCTTCTTGGTTCAAAGTCGCTCGGCGCCGATATCGCTCTTGCTCTTGACGATTCGGTCATCAGTGTAATGAGCCCCGAGAGTGCGGTTGCATTCCTTATGAATGACAAGATCACTGCCGAGAAATCCCGCGCGGACGTTGAGGCAGAGTGGTGCGAGAAGTACGCAAGTGCTACCGTTGCAGCTGAGAACGGCGACGTTGACGATATAGTTGACGAGGCTACTCTCCG
>JAZOMF010000035.1:0-7336 GCA_045653805.1 Eubacteriales bacterium | reverse complement strand
GGAATTTGCATTATAATAAATAGGAATGGGAAGGTAGACCTTTCCACTATCTTTGGATAGAAAAAATTTCGTATAATACGGAGGAATTTTACCATGTCTGTTAAAGTTGCTATTAATGGCTTTGGCCGTATCGGACGTCTTGCATTCAGACAGATGTTCGGCGCAGAGGGCTATGAGGTTGTTGCCATCAATGACCTGACCGCTCCCGCAATGCTCGCTCACCTTCTGAAGTACGACACCGCTCAGGGTCGTTACAACCACGCCGTTGAGGCTGGTGAGGACACCATCACCGTTGACGGAAAGACCATCAAGATCTACGCCGAGAAGGACGCCAACAACTGTCCTTGGGGCGCTCTTGACGTTGACGTTGTTCTCGAGTGCACCGGTTTCTACTGCTCCACCGAGAAGTCCATGGCTCACATCAACGCAGGCGCTAAGAAGGTCGTTATCTCTGCTCCCGCAGGCAAGGACCTCAAGACCATCGTGTTCAGCGTAAACGAGAACACCCTGACCGCTGATGACAAGATCATCTCGGCTGCATCCTGCACCACCAACTGCCTCGCTCCTATGGCTAAGGCGCTCAACGAGTACGCTCCCATCCAGAGCGGTATCATGACCACCGTTCACGCTTACACCGGCGACCAGATGATTCTGGACGGCCCCCACAGAAAGGGTGACCTCAGACGTGCTCGTGCAGCTGCACAGAACATCGTTCCCAACTCCACCGGCGCTGCAAAGGCTATCGGCCTTGTAATCCCCGAGCTCAACGGCAAGCTTATCGGTTCTGCTCAGAGAGTTCCCACCTGCACCGGTTCTACTACTATCCTTGTAGCAGTAGTTAAGGGTCAGAACGTAACTAAGGACGCTATCAACGCTGCTATGAAGGCTGCTGCAAACGAGTCCTTCGGCTACAACGAGGATCAGATCGTTTCTTCCGACGTTATCGGTATGAGATACGGTTCTCTCTTCGATGCTACCCAGACCATGGTTGCAAAGATCGACGACGATACCTACCAGGTACAGGTTGTTTCTTGGTACGACAACGAGAACTCCTACACCAGCCAGATGGTTCGTACTATCAAGTACTTCGCAGAGCTCGCTTAATTCGAGTAAAGCATATAAAAAGGCACTCCTTCGGGAGTGCCTTTTTGTGTTGTTAATTTTTATTCTTACTTCTTTCTCTTGCGAAGCAAATACTCATCAAGCTTTTCCTTCATATTGTCAGGCATCGTGCGCGACACAGGACAATAAACGGCATTCGCCATTCTCTCCGCAAATGCGGTAATAAAAGCAATATCCTTCTGCATATTGTCGGTTTTGATCAGCTTCTTGGTGTCGTAGCTATTATGTATAGTTGCAGTGCCGGATGGCGAGTGACGTGCAAAGGAAACCGCAGGAACGCCTTTGTCGGCAAAGGGAGTGGAATCGCTGGAATAAACGTCCTGCTTAGTAGAAATGCTTATGCCTATCTCATCGCCCAAATACGAAAGATAATCAACAAGACGGTTCTCGGACGTGCATACTCCGCAGAATTTACCCATAATACAGCCAATCATATCAATATTTATGCAAATAACGGTCTTTCCCAGCTCGCTCTCGTGACCTATGCAGTACGCCTTTGATCCAAGCAATCCTCTCTCCTCACTTCCGCAGAAGATAAAACGCAAATGTCTTTTGTGAGCCTTCTTAGAGAAGTACTCTGCCATAGAAAGGAGTCCAACACAACCCGACATATTGTCATAAGCGCCTTGCGAGAGACTGGTGGAATCATAGTGTGCAGTGAAAACAACGGTTTCATCGACCTCACCGGGCAGATCAAGAATAACGTTCTGTGACTTACCCTTATACTCGTCCTGGTCAATAACTATTTTGGCAACCTTGCCATTCTTATTGATAATATCCACCGCATCCTTGGCATTGATATTGACGCCAAGCATCTTTTTGCCTTGTGATACGAAGGAACGAAGCTCACGCGCATCAATGTCGCGGTCGGCATAATTTACGTTTCCGTCATAGGTAATAAATCCTACCGCGCCGTGCTCGATCATATCCTGATATTTCCAATAGCCAAGATACCCATCGATCATAACGATCTTACCGCGGCAACCCTCGAGAGCGCGATCTCCATCCTCGCAAAGATAGTAAAGCTCTGCTTCAATTTCACCCGAGCCACAATTCATGTATCCGCGGCAGGGGACGCTTTTGCCGTCGATATAGAATTCGGCGCGCTTTACGTCCGCCATATCGACTTCAAACTCTTCCAAGTAAGCCTTTCCACCAAAACCTTCGCAAACACTCTTTATATATTCGGCTGCTCTCTTCTCTTCCGCGCTACCACCCATACGTACGTATGCAGTATCGCGAAAAATCTTTTCTATCTGCTTTGATCTCATTTTTTTCGATCCTCCAATATATATGATAAACCCATTATAAACCAAACACTGTAAAAATGTCAATAAAAATATCGGAACGGTATTCGCCGTCCGATATTTTTGTTTGAATCTTCGCAGAAGATATTAGGTTCAAATCATTTAATTCTCTTTTTGTTATTCTGACTCTTGGCAAAATGCTCGCGAGTAACCTTGACCACAAGCCCGGACAGACCGATCAGAGCCACCAGGTTAGGTAACGCCATCAGTGCATTGAAGCAGTCGGCAATCAGCCAAACTGTATTTATCTCTGCAACAGCTCCGACGAAAACAAAAGCGACGTAGATCACTCTGTAAATGATTATTGCCAGATTGGAATGATTCTTAAAAAGGTAGCCGACACTTACCTCTCCGTAATATGCCCAGCCAAGTATGGTAGAAAGGGCAAAGAAAACTGTAGAAACAGCAATTCCGATTCCTCCCACGTAAGGAATAGCCTCATTAAACGCCGCACTACTGAGTGCCGCTCCGCTTACGGACGGTTCAACACCCGCGTTGAAGGCATCCGAATAAATTCCCGACGTAAGAATTACCACCGCAGACATAGTGCAGATAATAATCGTTGTGATAAACACCTCGAACACACCCCAAAGGCCCTGCTTGACAGGATCCTCGGCGCTGGATGCAGAGTGAGCGATAGGTGCGCTACCGAGACCCGCTTCGTTTGAAAAAACGCCTCGTCCCACGCCGTAACGCATAGCGGAGAGGATTCCGTATCCGGCTACTCCTCCGAATGCCGCCTTAAAGTTGAACGCTTCCTCGAATATAAGAGCAAATGCGGCGGGGATTTTACTCACGTTACAAATAAGAGCCACAATGGAGGCAAGTATAAAGAACACAGCCATTACAGGCACAAGCTTTTCATTAACCGTAGCGATTCTTTTTACTCCGCCAATAATAACCACTCCAACAACAATCGTAAGGATCAATCCCGTTATCCAAGGAGCGACATTGAAATTCATATCAAGAACACCGGAGATCGAGTTGGATTGAGTAGCATTTCCGGTACCAATACAGGCGATCATCGCAAACACCGCAAACACTGCCGCCAACCATTTGATACCAAGTCCGTTTTTAATGTAGTACATAGGACCGCCGATGTAAGCTCCGCGCTCATTCTTTTCTCTAAATTTAATGGCGAGAACAATCTCTGAATATTTGGTCATCATTCCCAAAAGAGCGCTGATCCACATCCAGAACACAGCGCCGGGACCTCCAAGCACTAACGCGGTTGCCACGCCGGCAATACTTCCAGTACCGATAGTACCCGCAAGAGCGGTAGTCACTGCCTGAAACGGGCTGACACTTCCCTTGTCCTTACGATGCATATTCTTATTAAACAGCATTCCCACCGTATTCTTCATAACGTATCCAAAACGTCTGAACTGGAAGAAACCTGACCTTATTGATAAGAATATTCCCGCGACTATAAGAAGGATCATCATAGCTATGCTTAAGATATTGTCATAAGCATAGTTCAAAGCATAATTTAAAGTGTTTATCGCATTTTCCATTTAAAGCCCCTTCACAAAATTACTTGTATTACTCGATAGTGCGCGATATAATATTTCGCCAAACAAAATACACATCTATTATACTACAAACAGTAGAATTTTGTCAATATATAATTAAAAAAGTCATGTCATATTTTTATCAAAATCACAAATATTTTCGCTAAAATGCGCATTTTTCAATGCGAATGACCATAACGAAAGGTGACAATTCGACAAACAAAAAAAACCGACAGCACAAAACCCTTAATTGGTCCGTACACTGTCGGCTGGTGCGGGCGACAGGACTTGAACCTGCACGTCGTAAAACACCAGATCCTAAATCTGGCGTGTCTGCCATTCCACCACGCCCGCGAACATTAAATATTGTAGCACATAAAAGACAATTTGTCAATACTTTAAAACAACAAAAAGAGGCGTACACCTCTTTTTGTTGTTTTATCTCTATTCCCTATGGCAATCAAAGTGTTTTCAGATCGTAAGGAGTAGACTGATATACAAAATAATTGAGCCAGTTGATGAAAAGCAGGCTTCCGTGCGCTCTCCAACGAACCACAGGCCCCTTTTCGGGGTCGTTGTCGCGGTAGTAATTCGCAGGGGGCTTGATAGGCAGGCCTGCCGCTACGTCACGTCGATATTCGGCGTCGAGAGTCAAAGGATCGTACTCGCTGTGACCCATAATAAAGAACTGTCTGCCACCGTTTCTGGACACGATATGCACTCCAACCTCATCGCTGGATGCAAGCACGCGAAGCTCAGGAATAGCCTCTATATCCTCTCTATACACGGTAGTGTGGCGTGAATGAGGAACGTAAAATTCTTCATCAAAGCCACGGAGCAGCATGCTCTTCTTGTGGTCTGCCTGATGAGCAAATACGCCGAAAAGCTTTTCGGGCATAACGTGCTTCTGTATTCCGTAATGGTAATAAAGTCCCGCCTGCGCTCCCCAGCAGATGTGCATGGTGCTATGAACGTGGCTCTTTGTCCATTCCATTATCTCGCAAAGCTCTGCCCAATAATCAACCTCTTCAAATTCCATCATTTCAACGGGTGATCCGGTAATGATCATTCCGTCAAACTTCTGATCCTTTATGTCGTCAAAGGTCTTGTAGAATGCCAAGAGATGCTCCTGCGCGGTATTGGTTGACACGTAGGACTTTGTTCTGATGAGGGTCAATTCTATCTGCAACGGTGTGTTTCCAAGAATTCGCGAGAGCTGAGTCTCGGTCTCTATCTTCTTGGGCATGAGATTGAGAAGCAATATTTTCAAAGGACGGATGTCCTGAGTTATAGCTCTCTTCTCTGTCATTACGAATATATTTTCGTCTGCCAAGGTCTGCACCGCAGGCAGATCATTCGGTATTTTAATCGGCATTTAATACTCCTTTGCTCCGCAGGCTTAAAACCTTTTTAGAAAAAAGGTTTAAGAATTCCAAAAACTTTCAAAAAGCGGAGTAAATATATTTAAAATTTATTAGTTAAAGGTTTTTTAAAGAGTTATGAAACTTTTTGCCTAAAAAGTTTCTCAAACTCATCCCTCGCATCCTCGCGCCTTTTAAATCTGATCAAGCGCCTGCTGAATGTCGGCAATAAGGTCTTCCGCATCCTCAATACCGCAGGAAAGACGAACAAGGTCGGGAGCAACACCACACGCAATAAGATCTGCGTCGGAGAGCTGACGGTGAGTAGTGGTTGCGGGGTGGAGACAGCAGGAACGAGCGTCTGCAACGTGAGTCTCGATAGCAATCATCTGAAGTGCATTCATAAACTTAGCCGCCGCTTCTCTTCCACCCTTAACACCAAAGCTTACAACGCCGCAGGTACCGTCGGGCATATATTTCTGCGCGAGAGCATAGTCCTTGTTAGACTCCAGGGCAGGATAGTTTACCCAAGCGATCTTATCGTTAGCCTCAAGATACTTCGCAACTGCAAGACCGTTATCACAATGTCTCTTCATTCTGACGTGGAGGCTCTCAAGGCCAAGATTGAGGATATATGCGCTCATAGGAGCGGGAGTTACGCCAAGGTCGCGCATAAGCTGAGCGGTCGCCTTTGTAATATATGCGCCGCCAAGGCCAAATCTCTCGGCATAGGTAATTCCGTGGTAGCTATCATCTGGAGTGCAGAGACCGGGGTACTTGTCGGCATGAGCCATCCAGTCAAAACGACCCGAATCAACGATAACGCCGCCAACTGCGCTCCCGTGACCGTCCATGTACTTGGTGGTAGAGTGAGTAACAATGTCCGCTCCCCACTCAAAGGGACGGCAATTTACGGGTGTGGGAAAGGTATTGTCAATGACCAGCGGTACGCCGTGCTTGTGCGCCATATTAGCAAAACGCTCGATGTCGAGAACGTTAAGCGCAGGGTTTGCAATAGTTTCACCGAAAACAAGCTTAGTGTTGGGTCTAAAAGCAGCCTCGAACTCCTCGTCGGAGCAATCGGGCGCAATGAAAGTAACCTCAATGCCCATTCTCTTGAGAGTAACTGCGAAAAGGTTATAAGTTCCGCCGTAAATAGAGGCGCTGGATACGATATGATCGCCCGCAGAAGCGATATTAAATGTCGCAAGGAAGTTAGCCGCCATACCAGAAGAAGTCAGCATAGCCGCAGTACCGCCCTCCATCTCGCATATCTTTCTTGCTACTGTGTCACAGGTAGGGTTCTGAAGACGCGAATAGAAGTAGCCCTCAGCCTCAAGGTCAAAAAGCTTACCCATAGCCTCGCCGGTAGTATATTTAAAGGTGGTGCTCTGAATTATCGGCACCTGTCTTGGCTCACCGTTACCCGCAGTGTAACCGCCTTGAACACACTTTGTTCCAATTTTTCTATTATTCATGGTACTTGCCTCTTTTCATAAACATCGTCGCAAAATTGCAACATCTATACATTATAATTATATCATTTTTCCCTATAATGTCAAGGGCTTTTGAGCTTTTTAACAGCAAATGATGAAATAAAATAATACTAATCCACAAATATTGAGATCGGTATTGTGTTTAGTTTTCTTAACTTGCAAAATATAAAACAACTAATTCACCAATTTTAGCCTATTAGAAATGCAATTCGTTAAGTTTACTTAATTGTTGTGTTAAGTTTACTTAATATGTATGGCAACAAAAAAACACGGTAATCACCGTGCGTCTTTGTTATTTCTCGACCAATCGAAAGATAAAAGAAATGAATGAGTATCAAAACCCGAAACTCAAACTAATTCTTGAACCAGTTACAATTAGTTGTAGCGATACAACTTTCTGTAACTAGGAGGTTCAAGCCCTCGGTCTATTAGTATCGGTCAGCTGAACGTATTACTACGCTTACACCTCCGACCTATCAAACTTGTAGTCTGCAAGTGACCTTACTCATTTAAAATGATGGGATATCTAATCTTGAAGC
>JAZOMF010000034.1:0-11105 GCA_045653805.1 Eubacteriales bacterium | reverse complement strand
TAGATATAGGTAGCCGCATCCTTATTGATCTTGAGCTCGTCTCGGAAGGTGTAGTAAAACTCTGCGATCATTTCGCAAGACGAGGACTTCTCCTCCTCGATCCACATATAGTCGCCGTAGGGAGCGATGTCGATATGGTGGTCGATCTTAACGAGCTCCTTACAAAGGGCGTACTTGGGGTTGGAAATGCGCTCAACGGTTGCGGTATCGATAACTATACCGAGAGCGTCAGCGTACTTCTCGTCCTCTATCTGCTCGTCCTCAGCGCCGAGAAAGGCAACGTAATCGGCATAATCGTTGTTGATAAGCAGGATCTCCTTTTCGGGATAGGTGAGTCGAAGAATCTCTCGCAGACCCTTGGTTGAGCCAACCGCATCACCGTCGGGGCGCTTGTGTCTAAAAATAATTATACGATCATATTCCTTTATTTTGTTGAGAATAGTTCTCATGATCTCTATATTCATATTTTTCCCTCCGTAACTGCTATCAAGTCTGCCAGCATCTGCATAGCCTCCGCTCTATCCTTGAGGGTTGCTCCGCTTGCCTTGGCATGTCCGCCGCCGCCGTATTTTTTGGCGATGGGATTGATATTATGGGCGCTGGAGCGGATCTCGGTCAAAACACCGTCCTCGGTCTCGGTAAAGTTTACCCAAACCTCAACGCCGCGGATCTCGCCCATAGTATTGACCATTCCGCGAGAGAGTGTGAAGCTATCTGCCTCGTAGCTATCTGCCTCCTCCTTGGGAGTATAGATATACGCCACCTTGCCGCCCTCACAAAATTGTATCTTCAAAACGAACTGTGCGCGAAGTCTTATAAACTTATAATCGTCGGTATAAAGATTTCTGTATATGTCCTCGGTGCTGAACTTCTGCTCCATAAGGAACGCCGCAAGTCTGAAGGTCTGAGAGGATGTGGAATCGTATCTGAATCTTCCCGAATCGGTGATCATACCGGTATAAAGAGATTTAGCCGCAAGGGGATTCAATTTCCAGCCACATTCCATGGCAAGCGCCGCGATCATACCGCAACAGCTCTCAAAGGAGGTGTCGGTAACCTCAATTTCTGCAATTTCTTCACAGAAAATATGGTGGTCTATACGCGCGGTCTTGTCTGCCATGGGGTATCTCTCGTCGCTGATAAGAGCCTTAGCCGAGGTGTCAAGAATGATAGCCAAAGCGCCCTTGTAGTCCTCGTCTGCAACCTCGTCCATCCGGCAATCGTCCATAAATCCGTATCTCTCGGAGCCATCTCCAACACACAAAATGCGCTTTTCGGGATAGTTCTCCTTCAAGAGATTTCTAAGACCGATCTGGCTTCCAAAGGCATCGCCATCGGGCTTTTTGTGTCGGTGTATAATTATAGTGTCATAGCTTTCGATACATTTTAATATCTGTTCAAACATAATTACTCCTATTTTAACTTACATACTTATTTAATATAATTATAACACACTTTTTCAACTTTTGCAAATACTTTTTTGGCTAAAATCGGCAAAATTTGTCACTATTTGCACAAACCACAATATAACAAAGGCATTACCATCTGCGGATGTATATTTATATTAATCGATACTTTCCGTGCATGTTTTTATATAAATTCAGACTGGATTCTAATATTAAAATCACAAAAATTATTAAGAATTTTGCAAAAATATTCACACGAATATGCAAAAGAGAGATAGGGCAAGATTTTAGTTCCTTAAAAGGTAAAAAATATCGAAAAATGTCAACAACTTATTGACAAATCTCTACTTATATGTTATAATATTTCTATTCTTTTTTTGGAACAAATCGCATTTCATTTAGCATTTCGCAGGAGACCTTTATCATGTTTTGGGACTATTTAATTCTTGCCATTTATGCATTATCAATGGTAGGAGTTGCAATATATACAAAAAATCGCTCCGGATCTGTAAACGACTTTTTGCTGGCGGGCAAAAAGGGACTTAACGGCTGGATGACCGCATTCGCATACGGCACTACATATTTCTCGGCAGTTATTTTCATCGGATATGCAGGTCAGTTTGGCAAACAGTTCGGTTTGGCATCTATTTGGATAGGCGTCGGAAACGCGATTATCGGCACTCTCTTCGCGTGGCTCGTGCTTGCAAAGAGAACCAAGAATATGACTCGCCGCCTTGGAGCCAAAACTATGCCTGAGTTCTTCGAAAAGCGCTACGGCAGTAAAAACCTCAAGCTTTTCTCGGCAGTTGTTATCTTCATCTTCCTCATTCCCTACTCCGCATCGGTCTACAACGGACTCAGCGCACTTTTTGAGACGGTATTCGGCATCGACGGCTGGATAATTATGGTGGTTCTTGCCGCTCTCACCGCCCTCTACCTCTTCTTCGGCGGATATTTTGCAACCGCCCTCTCCGACTTTATTCAGGGAATTATAATGATCTTCGGTGTTGGTTGCATGATTTTCTGCTTTATGAATCACGGAAACGTTAATTGGAATATCAGCGAGATCATAGGCGATCCCAACCTCACTTGGTTTACTTTTGGAAACGAGAATGCCTCGGGAATCTATGGTACTACCGTGTCGCTGATCTCCCTTACACTTCTCACCTCTCTCGGCGTTTGGGCTCTCCCCCAGACTATTCACAAGTATTACGCCATCAGAGATAAAAAGGCTATCAAGCAAGGTATCATCGTCAGCACTGTATTCGCGCTCTTCATCGGATTGGCGGCTTACTTTACCGGTGCACTCAGCTTCTTCTTTGAATCTGAGCTTGCAGAGGCGGGCGTTGGAAGCAACTACTCGCTTATAATCCCCACTATGCTCAAGGTGGTCATTCCTACCGGTCTTATGGGCGTTATTGCGGTGCTTATCCTTTCGGCAAGCATGTCCACCCTTTCTTCTGTTTCTCTTGCCAGTGCATCGGTTATTGCGGTTGACCTTTACAAGGGCGCAGTTAACAAAAAAGCAAGCGACAAAAACACCAACAACACAATGAGAATCTTGTGTCTTATTTTCGTTGCAATATCCGTAGCCTTAGCAATCATCAACGAAAAGTTTGGAATAGCCGCTATCGCTTATATGATGGGACTTAGCTGGGGTACACTGGCAGGATGCTTTATGGGTCCCTATGTGCTGGGCGTTATCTGGAAGAGAGTTACCAAGAGCGCGGTATGGACTTCCATTATCAGCTCTCTCACTCTCACCGCAGCTCTTATCATCGTTCTCGGATTTGACAAGAACGGTTGGAATTGCGATTTCGGAACTGCTCTCCAGAGTGGCGTTGGTTGCTCTCCCCTCATCGGCGTCATCTGTATGATATTCTCGCTGATAATCACCGTAGTAGTGACCCTCTTCACCAAGGCGCCCAGCAAAAAGATACTTTACAATGCATTCGAGAAGCCTATTTCGGGTGAAATCAAATAATCAACAAAGCAAAAGAAGGAAAATAAAATGATCTGGTCAAAAGAAGAAACTCTCCCCCGCGAGGAGATAGAAAAAATACAGCTGGAACGCTTACAGGAAACCGTATCCAGAGTATACGAAAAGGTTGAGCCTTACAGAAAGAAGATGGACGAGGCAGGTGTTAAGCCCGAAGACATCAAATGCCTCTCTGACCTTGCAAAGCTCCCCTTCGTTACCAAGCAGGATATGAGAGACAACTACCCCTTCGGTCTTTTCGCAGTACCCAAGGATGATCTCGTAAGAATCCACGCCTCCAGCGGCACAACAGGTAAGCCCACCGTAGTAGGTTACACTCAGGGCGACCTTGAAACCTGGACCGAGTGCGTATCCAGAATCGCTTGTATGGGCGGCGCTACAAAGAAGGACGTGGCACAGATATGCTTCGGATACGGAATGTTTACCGGTGCCCTTGGTCTCCTCTACGGACTTGAAAATATCGGCGCGTCTATCGTTCCCTCCTCCACGGGTAACTCCGAAAAGCAGATCATGTATATGAAAGACTTTGAGACCTCTCTCTTGGTTGCAACTCCCTCCTATGCTCTCCGTCTTGCAGAGGTTGCAAGAGAAATGGGCGTTGATCCCGAAAAGGACCTCAACGTAAAGATCGCACTTGTAGGTAGTGAGCTTCTAACCGACGCTATGCGCGAGGAGATGCACAAGTACTGGGGTGATGATATAAAGATCACCTCCAACTACGGAATGAGTGAGCTGATGGGCCCCGGCGTCTCGGGCGAATGTCTTGAGACCTGCGGAATGCACATCAACGAGGACTTCTTCATTCCCGAAATTATAGATCCCGTGACAGGTGAGGTTCTCCCCGCAGGCGAGCAGGGCGAGCTTGTTATCACCTGCATCAAGAAAGAGGGACTTCCCCTTATTCGATACAGAACAAAGGATATTACCCGTCTCTTCTATGAGAAGTGCAAGTGCGGACGCACATTTTGCCGCATGGAAAACCTCTCGGGAAGAAGCGACGATATGCTCAAGATCCGCGGAGTAAACGTATTCCCCAGCCAGATCGAGGAGGTCATTCTCAGCATAGACGAGCTTGGTCCTCACTACGAAATTGTGCTTGAGCGCGAGGGCTACCTCGATAAGCTTACCGTTAAGGTCGAGCTTGCTCACATCACAGACTCCTTTGCAACTCTCGAAAAGATCTCCAAGACACTCAAAAATAAGCTTAAGGTCGTGCTCGGTCTTGATGCGAAGATAATGCTCGAATCCCCCAACACGCTTCAGCGCTTTGAGGGTAAGGCAAAGAGAGTCAAGGACCTTCGAAACGTTAAATAACACAGATTAATTGACCCGAAAGGAATTTACTATAATGGCAGACAAGATCATTATGCTGGGTAACGAGGCGATCGCGAGAGGCGCTTATGAGGCAGGCGTTAAGGTTTCCAGCGCATATCCCGGCACTCCCAGCACCGAAATCAGCGAATATCTTTCAAAATATGACGAGGTCTACACCGAGTGGGCTCCCAACGAAAAGGTAGCGGCAGAGGTTGCTATCGGCGCGTCTATCTCGGGCGTGCGTAGCCTTGCTTGCATGAAGCACGTTGGTCTCAACGTGGCAAGCGACCCCCTTTACACCTTCTCCTACACAGGTGTTAACGGCGGCTCGGTCATCATCGTTGCCGACGACCCCGGTATGGCCAGCTCCCAGAACGAGCAGGACACCAGAATGATCGCTCGCGCGGCTCACGTGCCGGTGCTTGAGCCCTCCGACAGCCAGGAGGCAAAGGACTTCGTTAAGTTCGGATACGAATTGAGTGAAAAATACGATGCACCCGTAATCCTCCGCACCACCACAAAGCTTGCTCACTCCCAGAGCGCGGTTGAGCTTTGCGACAGAGTAGAGGTTGAGGACAAGATATACGAGCGCAACGTTCAGAAATACGTTATGATGCCTGCAAGCGCTATCGGCAGACATCTTGTAGTTGAGGATAGAGAGACCCGCATGGCACAAGACGCGGCAAGCTTCCCTGTAAACAAGATGGAGATAAACGACAAAAAGCTTGGCTTTATCACCTGCGGTATCGCTTATCAGTACGTTAAGGAAGCATTCCCCGAGGCAAGTGTGCTGAAGTTCGGTCTTGTTAACCCCATCTCAAAGAAGCTCGTTGAGGACTTCATGGCAGAGGTTGAGACCGTTTACGTTTTTGAGGAGCTGGAAACCGTTATTGAAGAGCAGGTTCGTGCTTGGGGATTTGACGTTAAGGGCAAGGAGTGCTTTACCCGTCAGGGCGAATACAGCGTTAATATGCTTAAGGCGGCAGTTCTTGGCGAGAATAACGTAGTATTCGAAAAGCAGGATGCTCCCGCGCGTCCTCCCATTCTCTGCCCCGGTTGCCCCCACAGAAGTGTTTATTCCGTGCTTAAAAAGCTTGGTATTCACGCGTCCGGCGACATCGGATGCTATACCCTCGGCGCAGTTGCTCCTCTCGGAGTAGTTGACACCACCATCTGCATGGGTGCAAGCATTTCCGCTCTCCACGGTATGGAAAAGGCAAAGGGCAAGGATTACATAAAGAATTGGGTTGCCGTTATCGGGGACTCCACATTCCTTCACACCGGAATCAACTCGCTAATAAACATGGCTTACAATAAGTCTACCGGCACCGTTATGATCCTTGATAACAGTACTACCGGTATGACAGGTCACCAGGATCACGCCGCTACCGGCAAGACTCTTAAGGGTGAGCCTACCAACTCCATCGACCTCGTTGAGCTTTGTCACGCGGTTGGCGTTAAGAACGTTATCGTTGTCAACGCCTTTGACGTTGATGAACTTACCAAAGTCGTTAAGGAAAGTACCCAGAGCGACGAGTTGACTGTTATTATCACACAATCTCCCTGTGTACTTCTCAAGGGTCAGAAATTCCCCGATAAGTGCGTAGTTAATTCCGAGAAGTGCCGCAAATGCGGTATGTGCCTCAAGATCGGTTGCCCCGCTATTACCAAGCAGGCAGACGGAAGCATTAAGATCGATGAAACTATGTGCAACGGTTGCGGTCTTTGCAAGAACTACTGTAAATTCGGCGCAATAGAAACGGTGGTGAAGTAATATGGTTAAAAATATTATGATAGTGGGAGTTGGCGGTCAGGGCACACTCCTTACAAGTAGAATTATAGGTAAGACCGCTCTTGAGCAGGGTCTTGACGTTAAGATTTCCGAGGTTCACGGTATGGCTCAGCGAGGCGGAAGTGTTGTTACCTTCGTCCGCTTCGGTGAAAAGGTTTACGAACCCGTGGTCGAGGAGGGTGAGGCAGATGTCATCATCGCCTTTGAGCGACTTGAAGCGCTCCGCTACTCTCATTTTCTTAAAAAAGACGGCGTTCTCGTGGTAAATGATTGCCGCATCGACCCCATGACCGTTGTTATCGGTGCTAAGACCTATCCCGAAAACATTCTCAAGGGCCTTCGGGAAACACACAATGTTTACTCCATCAACGGAATGGAGATCGCAAAGTCGCTGGGCAATAGCAAGGTGCTCAACAGCGTAGTTCTCGGCTTTGCCGCAAAGCATATCGGCTTTGACGAAAGTGACTGGCTCGAGGTTATAGAAAAAACCGTACCCGCAAAGACTATTGACATAAACAAGGAAGCTTTTGCAAGAGGCTACAACGCATAAACACACAAAAAAGAGGTACGCTACAATGATCTGGAACGAAACAAAAGAATGCATGAGCAGAGATGAAATGACCAATCTGCAAAGTGCAAGACTCGTAAAGCTGGTTGACTACGTTTATCACAACGTTGAGTTCTACCGCAAGAAGATGCAGGCTGTGGGTCTTATGCCCGGCGACATAAAAAGTATCGAGGACATAACCAAGCTTCCCTTCACCACCAAGGACGATCTTCGTGATAATTACCCCTTTGGCCTTTTCGCAGTTCCCAATTCCCAGATAGTAAGAATCCACGCCTCCAGCGGTACTACCGGTAAGGCAACCGTTGTTGGATACACCCGCCACGACCTCGATGTTTGGGCAGAGTGCGTTGCGCGTTGCCTCACTATGGCTAATGTAACTAAGGACGATATCATTCAGGTCGCTTACGGATACGGTCTTTTCACGGGAGGTCTTGGCGCACACGCGGGTGCTGAAAAGATCGGCGCAACCGTTGTTCCTATGAGCGTTGGTAACTCCAAGAAGCTGACCACTATGATGCTTGACTTCGGCGCATCGGCAATCGCTTGTACTCCCTCTTACCTTCTCCACATCTCAGAGGTGCTTGCTTCCGAGGGACTTCTCGACCAGATCAAGCTTAAGTCCGCGATATGCGGCGCAGAGCCCTGGACCGAAAAGATGCGCACGGAGATTGAAAACAGACTCAACATCAAGGCATACGATATTTACGGTCTTAGCGAGATCATGGGACCCGGTGTTGCTTGCGACTGTGCATACCACAAAGGTCTTCACGTTTGCGAGGACCATTTCTATCCCGAAATTCTCAATAGCGACACTCTCACTCCCGTCCCTGATGGCGTTACAGGTGAGCTTGCATTTACAACTCTCACCAAGGAAGGCATTCCTATGATTCGTTACAGAACCAAGGATCTCACCAGCATCGACCGCTCTCCCTGCGAGTGCGGAAGAACCAGCGCTCGTATCTCTCGCTTCAAGGGACGTGTTGACGATATGCTTATTATCCGTGGAGTCAACGTATTCCCCAGCCAGGTTGAGGCGGCGCTTATAAACGTTGAGGAGGTTACTCCCCACTACATGATGATCGTTGACCGAGTAAACAACCTCGACACTCTTGAAATTCAGGTAGAGATCGACCAGAAGTATTACACCGACGAGATAAGAGCTATTGAAGCACTCACCAAGAAGATCGCTCACATCATCCAGCAGGCTCTCGGAATCAACGCAAAGATCAAGATCGTTGAGCCCCAGACTTTGGTTCGCAGCGAGGGCAAGGCAGTTCACGTTATCGACAAGCGTAAATTGGTATAATAGATTTTATGTTAAGGAGAATTGCGTGAAAGTTGCATCCATCTAACAGTGAACTAAACTTTTTCACGCATGAATTTTGCCATTGGCAAAATTCATCGATTATTATTTGTGCCGCCATTTGGCGGCGGAATGGAGATTTTTATGTTTGCAAAGCAGTTAACAGTATTTATTGAAAACAGAACCGGACGACTTTCCGAGGTTCTCGGTGTACTCAAAAACAACGGCGTCAACATTCTCTCTCTCAGCTTGGCGGACACCACCGAGTTCGGTCTGCTCCGTCTTATCGTAGACGATCCCGCAAAGGGCAAGGAAAAGCTCAATGAGAACGGCTTCTCCTCTCTTCTTTCCGACGTTTCTATCATCAAGATCTCCCACAAGGTGGGTAGCCTCCAAGAGCTTCTCAAGGCTATTGATGATGGTGGAGTAAATATCGAGTACATGTACGGACTTTCTGTTGAGGCTGACGAGGCTTACGTTGTCCTCAAAGCATCCGACGTACATGCGGTAGATGCTATTCTTGCCCAGTATGGCATTGAAACCGTTTCCTGCGATCACATCGCAAAAAAGCAGTAATATATGATAATAGACTTTCACACCCATACCTTTCCCGACAAAATAGCTAAAAAAACCGTCGACTATCTTTCTGCAAAGGCAAATATTACCCCTTGTTCCAACGGAAGCGTGGCGGGATTGGTTGAAAGAATGAGTGAGGCGGAGATTGACGTTGCCGTTAACCTCCCCGTTGTCACAAATCCCTCTCAGTTTGAAAGTATTAACCGTTTTGCTATGGGCATAAACGAAGCATTTGAGGGCAAAAGCCGTCGCATCATATCCTTTGCGGGTATTCATCCTGCTTGCGAGGATATAAAGGGCAAAATGAAGTGGATCAAGGATCAAGGATTCGTTGGCATTAAAATTCATCCCGATTATCAAGAAACATATTTTGACGACGAGGGATATATCAGCATTATCTCCTCCGCCAAGGAGCTGGATCTTATAGTTACAACCCACGCAGGCGTTGACGCGGGCTACCCCGATTCAAGCGTAAAATGCACACCCGACAGAGTAAGAAAGGTTATCAGACGTGTAGGTCACGAGAAGCTGGTGCTGGCACACATGGGCGGAAGCGAAATGAGCGACGAGGTTTGCAGTATTCTTTGCGGTGAGGACGTTTATTTCGACACCGCTTACGTTCTTCGCTTCTTAAGTCAGGAAACGATAATGCGGATCATTGATCGACACGGAGAGGACAAAATTCTCTTCGCATCCGACTCTCCATGGAGCAATATAGGGGCAGATGCAGAAATTTTGCGTTCATACAATTTAGGAAAAGAAACCGAGAAAAAGATATTTTGCTCCAATGCAAAAAAACTCCTCGGCATAAGGTAAAAATCTATGGGAATCAATCAGAAAACACTTGTACTTGGAAGTAAGCGCTCTATAATAAGAGAAATTTTTGAATACAGCAAGACCCGCGCGGCAGAAATCGGCGCTGAAAACGTATACGATTTCAGCCTTGGCAACCCCAGTGTGCCCGCTCCCGCAGAGGTCAACGACACCATTCGTCAGCTGCTTGACAGTGAAAGCTCGGTGCTTCTTCACGGCTACACCTCAGCGCAGGGCGATGCTAACGTAAGAAAGGTAATCTCCGATAGCATCAAGGAGCGCTTTGGCGTTGAGAGCATTACCCCCAACCACATCTATATGACCTGTGGCGCGGCGGCTTCCCTTTCTATCTGCTTAAAGGCAGTCATCGAGGAAGAAAAGAGCGACGAGTGCATCGTTTTTGCTCCCTTCTTCACCGAGTACCGCGTATTTATCGAGAATGCAGGCGGAAAAGTGGTGGTAAGCACCCCTCGCAGTGGCGACCTCCAGATCGACGTTGCCGATTTTGAAAGCCGCATTACAGAGAAGACCAAGGCGGTCATCATCAACTCCCCCAACAATCCCAGCGGCGTGGTTTACCCCGAGGAGACTATCAAGGCAGTCTGCGACATTCTCCAAAAGAAGTCCGAAGAATACGGCAAGGACATCTACCTTATTGCCGACGAGCCTTACAGAGAGCTTGTTTACACCGAGGTGACCGTTCCTTATCTTATGAACTACTACAAAAACACCCTCGTGTGCTACTCCTATTCCAAGTCTCTCTCCCTCCCCGGCGAGAGAATCGGTTATATCGCAGTCTGCCCCGAAATGAATGACGCTATGAGCGTTTACCTTTCGGTATGCGGCGCAGGAAGATCTCTCGGCTACGTTTGCGCGCCCAGCCTCTTCCAGCAGGTTATAGCGCGTTGCGCAGACGCCAAGGTTAACATCGAAGTCTACCGCGAGAACCGCGACCTGCTTTACAACAACCTCACCGAATACGGATACGAGTGTGTTAAGCCCGACGGAGCCTTCTATCTTTTCGTTAAGGCGCTTGAAGAGGATGCTTACGCCTTCTATGAGAAGGCAAAATCCCACGAAATTCTCGTTGTTCCCTGCGATGACTTCGGCGTTAAGGGATACGTCAGAATTGCTTATTGCGTAGATAAAGCAAGAGTTGAAAACGCCCTCCCCGCATTTAAAAAGCTGGCTGAGGAATACGGTAAATAATTAAATTGTACTAACAACACAAAAAGCGGCGATTTGCCGCTTTTTGTGTTTTAAATTTTGATTTGTCGGTGAGATTACGACACCCTAAAACCGTAGGGCGGGGGTTTACTCCCGCCGTTTCGCTA
>JAZOMF010000033.1:0-17763 GCA_045653805.1 Eubacteriales bacterium | reverse complement strand
GCCTTTACCGAGCCGATGTGAAGATAACCGTTAGGCTCGGGAGGAAAACGGGTGTGGATCTTGAGACCGGGGTTTGTGGTAAGGTCTGCATCTATAATTTCATGTATAAAATTGCTGTTGTTTTCCATTGATATACCTCTTTTATCTGAGAGAATTAATCATATTGCTGATTCTTGCAAGAGTCTTTTCACGACCGATGATCTGCATTACGGTGTAGAGGTCGGGAGCATTCTGCTTGCCGGTAACCGCAACTCTGATAAACATACTGATGTCCGCAACGCTACCCTTAAATGCAGTGGGATCAGCCTTATACGCCTTCATGTCGGAAGCAAATCCGAGGGAGTCGGCAATAGCTTTTACCTTGTCGAACCAAGTGTTCATATCGTCGGCGTAATCGTAGCCCTCCGCAAACCTTTCAAGGGTTGCGATGATGTCGGATTTGTCGAAGGTCTCGGAATATGCGTCCTCAACGGTGAAAAACTCGTCGAAGAAGAATCCCATATAGGGCTTTGCATCTGCCCAGGTTGCAAGGTCTTTTCTCGGCTTCTTTCCGCCGCGACCGATTGCGAAGATCTGCTCTGTAAATGTCTTGTCACGAGCGAGACACGCACCAAATTCGGGGTCGAATTGGATAGCCCACTCGGTAACCTTTTCGGTAACCTGCTCTGCGGTCATGCGAGAGATAACGTTCTTGGAAACGTCGTTTATCTTACTGAAATCGAAGAGACAACCCGAGGTGGACATCTTCTTGATGTTGAAGGGGAAGTCGGTGTAGGGCTTGTCTGCATTCTGCATGTGCCACTCTTCATAGTTGGAGTTGAGAAGAGTCATGATGTACTCGCAAACCGCCTCGGGGCAGTAGCCCATACGGGTGTAGTCGTCCATGTTTGCGCCCATGTCTCTCTTGGAGAGCTTCTTCTTGTTGCCTTCCTCGTCAAGTCTCATGATCTGCGCGATGTGGAGGTACTTGGGAAGTTTAAAGCCGAGAGCGGAGAAGAGCTGAATGTGCTTTGCCAAGCTGGGTAGCCATTCCTCACCGCGGATAACGTGGGTGGTGCCCATAAGGTGATCGTCAACTGCGTGGGCGAAATGGTAGGTGGGAATTCCGTCGGACTTGAGGAGAACGAAGTCTTCGTCGTTCTCGGGAATTTCAAGGTTACCCTTTACAAGGTCGGTGAACTTGGTCTTTTTCTCGGGGTCGCCGTTTGCAAGAATACGAAGCACGAAGGGGTGACCTGCGGCAAGATGCGCCTCGACCTCTTCCATGGTGAATTCGCGTCCTGCCAGCATAGCAGCCTTCTTTGCTTCTGCCTCTGCCTGCCAGTCGGTGTTCTTGATCTCTTCCTTTTTATTGACTGCCTGTAATTCGTCAAGCTCCTCTTCGGTGGTGAAGCAGGGGTATGCCTTACCCTCGCGAACCAACTGCTTCGCAAAGGTCTGGTAAATAGGACCTCTCTGGCTCTGCTTGTAAGGACCGTATGCGCCCTTATCTGCTATATTTCCGTTTTCGTCGAGGATAGCGCCCTCGTCGAAGTTGATTCCGTATTTAGCAAGAGTTTTGATAAGACCCTCTGCCGCACCCTCAACCTCGCGCTTTGCATCGGTGTCCTCTATTCTCAGGTAGAAAACGCCGCCCGACTGGTGAGCAAGTCTCTCACCAACGGTAGAAGGGAAGAGTCCACCAAAGTGAACAAATCCTGTGGGGCTGGGAGCAAATCTTGTTACCTTTGCGCCCTCGGGGAGCTGACGTGCAGGGTATCTTGTCTCAACGTCTGCAGGAGTGTCCTGAATGTGAGGAAAAAGCAATTCTGCTAAACGATTGTAATCCATTTTTATGTCCTTCCTTGATACAAATAATTTCAATGATATAATACGTTGTCAAGAGCCTGACCTAATTTTGCAGTGCCTTCGTGACCGGGGTAAATGGTGAGGTCCTTGTTGAATTTTCTTAGCAAAGAGAGTGAATTCGATAGTGCATCGGCATCTCCACCGTGAAGATCATACCTTCCATAGCCGTTGGCAAATAGCGTGTCTCCCGTGATCATAAATCCGTCACCAAGCAGGCAGATAGAGCCTTTTGAGTGACCCGGCGTTGAAATAACTTTTAATTTTCCTGCTCCTATAGTTATTTCGTCACCGTCGGATAAGAGGATGTCTGCACTATTCCAGTGTCTGTTGACACCAAAAAACAAGGCGTGAGCATTTTTGAATCCGTCTGTCAGCATCTCGTTGTCGTCCTTGTGGATGTAAACGGGGACGGAAACTGTCTCTCGGAGAGAGTCGATAGACTCGATGTGGTCGAAATGACCGTGAGTTAATATTATTTTGTCCAGCGCGGCTTGGTTATTCTTCAGATATGTGGTGATTTCGTGGGTATCGATACTTGGATCAATCACCGCCGCATGACCATCGCTTATGAGAATATAGCAGTTTGAACCGAATGACTTTGGAAAAAATGTGTGGATGTTCAATGTGTGCACCTCTCATTTACATATTAAAAGTCAACATACAAATCCATCTTATAGTATAACATATTTTTGTGCGTTTGTCTACATTAAATTATATAAAAAGATAAAAAAAAGATAAAGTTTTTTACAAAAAACCGCTCTGCCGATGTCGGCAGAGCGGTTACGTGTTATTTTGAATTATTTTTCAGTGATGTCGTATACCTTCCAGAGGTAAGCGTAGTTGGAGTTTTCACCCTTGAACTCTTCAAAGGTGAACTTTGCATAGCTGCTAAAGTAGGAGTCGGGGTTTGCCTTGTAGGATTCGAACTTGCTCTCAAGGAAGTTGGAGCATGTAAGGAGGTATGCATCGTAGTTGTTTACGGTGATCCAAGCAAGGGTGTCGGATACGTAGTAGTTGGAACCGTTTTCCCACCAAAGAGTGGTGTTGTTCAATTTAAGTCCGTCGTTTACGAGGCAAGCACTCTCGTTAAATACAACGGGAATAACGGGCATATCTTTCATGAGGATAGCTTCTGCGGCGTGAAGAGCTTCGGAACGGTTAGCAATAGTCTTTTCATTGAAAGCCTTTTCAATCTCTGCATCATACGCCTGTGAGTTGTAACCCGTGATGTGGGTGGTTGCCTTGTAGTTCTGGGGATCGGACATATCCATGGTCTGACCGGAGAATTCCTTAGCGAAGGGAGCGAGAACCGAGAAGGGATCTGCAGAGGGAGCAACAAGGTCGAGAAGAATTACCTCGAAGTTGCCGGTTGCAAGATCTTGCGCATAAAGGTCATCGCAAATATCTTCGGGAATAGAATCGGTAAACTTGTAATAGTCGTTATTAGCGATAGTGGAACGGGGATTAAGAGCAACGTTGAAACCGAGAGTTCCCCAAGCCTTTGCGATCTCCTCTGCCATATAGGTGTGAACCTCATCGTATGAGGCATAGGTGAAAGAGAAGCTATACTGAGTAGCATCGATGCCTGCATCTGCAAGAAGCTTCTTAGCAGCTGCTGCGTCTGTCTTAAGATATGCGAAATCGTTAGAGGAGTTGTCGCGGAAAAGTTCATTCTTAGAACCGGTGTTAAATACTCCGGTGGGAACTATACCGGTAGCTGTCTCAGCAAATACAAGCTTTTCAGCGATAGCGTCTCTGTTGATTACCATGGAGAGAGCCTGTCTTACTGCTGCGTGAGCAAAAAGCTTCTCATACTCATTGGTGTTCGCGTTCTTAATGGCTGCATTCTGGTTCATGTAAATGGTTGTGGTGGAGAGAGAATCCTTACGGATTGCCTTGTTCTTGTAGGTTTCTCTGAGAGACATGGGAATGTCGCCAATGTAAAGAATGGTACCGCCCTCGTATGCCTCCTGGATGTCCTCATCGCTCATAGCGCAGTCAACAATAATTCTATAGGGAGTTACGGAAACGTCAAGCATTTCTTCCTTATCGGAGTTTCTGAAGTAGTAGGAGTTTCTTTCAAGTATAAAGTTGTTGATATACTGAGCTCTGAATGCCTTTACCTCATCACCCTCAACATATACGATCTCCTTGGTGCCGTCATCGTGCTCAAATTCGATCTTGGTATCGTAATCGGTATCGTCATAGAACACCTTGCTCTGGGAGAAAGAGATACGAGCGAGTTTGAAGGGACCACTACATACCATAGTTCCGGGCTTCTTTGCCCAGTCTTCACTCTTAACACCTGCAACTATATCCTCACGAAGAGGAGCAAGAGCCAAGCTGGTAAGATTGAGAAGGAAGTGATCATAGTCTATTTTGCCTTCGAATTGAATGGTAAGTCTCTTCTGGTCTGCGGTGATTCCGATATCATCCTTGGAAACCTCGTTTTTGCTATATGCACGAGCGCCCTTGATATCGTACAGAAGAGCTGCAGCCTCGAAGGAATTGTTGGGGTTGAGAAGTCTCTTCCACGCGAATACTACGTCGTCTGCTGTAATGGGTGTGTTATCAGACCAGTAAGTATCTGCCATGGTTATGTACATATAGTACTCACCGTTTTTCTCTTCGGTGGTGTAGCTTGCCGCGAGGGAAGGTTGAATCTTACCGTTTTCGTCAAGTACGAAAAGAGTGCCGAAAAGCATGCTTACGATAGCCTTGGTGGAGTCGTTCTTATAAGCTCTTGCTGGATCGAGATCGTAAATGTTCTCCGAGAGGTACATGGTGATCTGCTCACCCTTATACTCAGCGGTAGGATCGATACTTCCGGCACAGCTGGCAAGAACTGCAACGAGAGTGAAAAGACAAAGAATTAAAGCGATAATGCGCTTTGCCATAATGGGTTCCTCCTCTTGCGATAGAAAATCTTAAACGGAAACAAAATTCTGCTTCATAATATTGTAATTATACCATATAATTGCAAATTAATCAATAGAATTAATGCCTAATAAAAATATTCGTGATAATGCACAGTTAATGAGTGTTGGTTTTGTGCACATTTGATACGAAGTTGCTTTATTAAAACAAAGCATAGTCATTATAAATCATTTTTGAGAAAAAAACTATCAAATTCTCGTTCTAATTTGTAAATTTTAAGTAAATTAGTGAAATGACAAACGGAATATTCACTCAAAAACCAAAATAGACTTTAGTAAACCGAGGAACAAGGAAAGAGAGTTGGATATGGATTTTACAGATAAGCCGGAACGTATAGTTTTTGAAGATTATGAGCTTTTGCCCGCCCCAAAAAGACACGGGCGATTATCCATCAGAGTGCGAGTGATAATATGGTGCGCCTGCTTGGCAGTTGCATTGGTGATAGTCCTTGTGACCGGAGGTGGGCTGGCAGGAATGGTTGACAAGTTTGGGAGTGGTGGAAATGGTGGAGGAGAAATTCAGCCTGCGCCACCTTGCGAAGAATCAAGTCGCTATGATGAAATTTCCGAAAGTGAGACGGCGGATGATGAAGGCGAGAAGAGTGATGAGAGCGACGGTGAAACCGAGGTGTCCGATGGGCGGAATGACGATGAAAACGATTTTGGGGGCGAATTTGTAAATGTGGATCTTTCGTTTAGCGAAAAAGGGAATGGGTATTTATACAATTATTCAACTCGCAATCCGGATGTGGAAAGTTTGCTCGATATGGGGTTTGGTGGTGGAAAAAGCTATTATTCCGAAAAACCTGTGGTTTTGATATTGCATACCTATATCCGCGAGGGTTATTTCGATCTTGATCCCGATACGCCTACGGATGCTATCAACAAAAGTGTTATATCTGTGGGCGAGCGGATAAGTTACGATCTTAATTGCAGTGGTGTGCCTACGATACACTGTACAGTTATTCACGGAGAGGGGAAGAACGGCGCTTATTACGATGCGGCTGCAACTATACGCTATATGCTTGAGATATATCCATCTATTGAATATGTGATAGATTTGAGAAGAATTGATGATAGGGACGAGGAGGGGAGAGCTTTAAGAACTCAATCTTCTCTTAATACTGCCCAGATAAGATTGACCGTAAGCAGTAATGGCGCTCTTGACAAAGAGACGCTTTCTCTTGCCTTGGCTTTGAGGAGAGAATTAAATCTTGGCGGTAAAGCACTTTGTATGCCGGTTGTGTATACCGATGCAGCCTTAAACTCCGGTTTGGTGCCTTATTATATTCGAGTGGACGTGGGTTCATCGGGTAATTTAACAAATGAGGCCCTGGAGGCAGGAAAATATTTTGCCGATGCATTGTCGGTTCTCTTGAAAAAATAAAAAAAGAAAGGCTCCCGTTCAATGGCAACAAACGGGAGCCTTTGGGTGCTGAATGGTTGAGCACCCTCAAGCATAGAGTATGAGGATCTACACGCTTTTGTTATTTGGATGCCTTTTTCTTTTTGATAAAGCTTTTAAGAATGAGGCACTCTGTGAGCGATATTGCCGCACATATAGGGATACCTGCCAGCATGGATATACTACCTGCATCGATTCCGCCTACAATGCCGATGAACGCGATGAAGCAAACAACGGAAAGTGAAACCTTTTCGATAATTACCGCTGCGTCGCAGGTGAGTGCGGAGATGATAGCGCAAATAAAGGAGATGATCTTTTCTCCAATGTTTATATTAAGGGGATTTGTATTGGTAACGACCACGGTTCTGTTAGCTCTTTGATAGTAAGCGTTCATGTTTTTACCTGCCTTTCGATAAACGGTATATAAATCTGTGTTTTCTTAAAATGGAATTGCAATGCTCGAAATTGGTCGAATTTTTGTTCTTGTGAGCCTATTATAACACCAAAAACGGAACTTGTCAACCCCTTTTCAGAATATTTTTAGAAAAACTTTTCTATTTTTGGAAAAAATTTTTTAAAACCTCTTTACAAACAGGGTTTTGTGTGGTATAATGATTCCAGAAAGAGAAAAACGGCAGGATGTTTTCCGAAAGTGGAAAGACAAGGCGTGAAACGATAGATATAAATAAAGAAAGGCGAAGAATATGGAATACACTTATATTGATAGAATCAAGCAGCTTAAGAGCGAGAAGAAGATCACCAATGATCAGCTCTCTGAAATGACGGGAATACCGCTCGGTACTCTTGCGAAAATTTTGGCGGGGATCAGCGATTCTCCCAAGCTTTCCAACATCGTTGCCATTTGCGCGTCGCTGGAATGCTCGGTTGATTATATTCTTACCGGCATCCCTGAGAACACCAATAACTACACTCTCACAGACCGCGAGATCACTATGATAGAGAACTACCGCAAGCTGGATCCTCACAGCAGAGAGCTTGTTAGTATGGTTATTACCAAGGAGTCTGAACGTGCAGGTGTCGAGGTTGCAGGTGAGAGCCGTTTTGGAGGCCAGCTTATCCGCGGCGGTGCATCGGTTCGTGGCGCGGCTATGAAAAATGCTATAGGACTTTCAAAAAGAAAAATTTCGCTTTATGACTTGCCTGTGTCTGCCGGAACAGGCGTGTATCTCACCGATACCGAGTCGGTGGAGATAAACATTCCCGACACTCCCGAAACGGCTGAGGCAACATTTGCTCTTCGCATAAAGGGTAACAGTATGGAGCCTAAGTACCGTGACGGCGACGTGCTTTTGGTTGAGGAGGCCGATGCGGTCGAGTACGGTGAGCTTGGTATTTTCATTCTTGATGGCGACGGATATTTCAAAAAATTCGGCGGTGACCGTCTTATCTCCTTGAATCCCGATTATGAGCCTATCCTCCTCAAGAATTTTGACGAGATAGTTTGCTGTGGACGAGTTGTGGGCAAGCTTAAGAGAAAATAATTTAAACTAAAAACTCCGACAGAAAGTTGTCGGAGTTTTTTATTGACAAACGATGAAAAAAGTAGTATAATTTAGCTATCAAAATTGAGGTTTTTATATGGAAAATAATTGTTTAAAGGATAAAATCTTGCAGCTTGTCGCGCTTTGCGGTGGGATTGCATGTTGCGGTAAAAAAATAGTGGTCACGGGTCACGATATGCCCGACTGTGACAGTATTATTTCAGCGGTGATGATGCGCGAGTTGCTCTCTCGCTTGGGCGTTGAGACCGAAGTGAAATTCGCCACCCAACCCGATGGCGTGACTGAGCGTATTTGCCGCGAGCTTGGAGTGCTTGCAGGCGTAAAATTTGATGGATTTGGGGAGCAAGATAAGCTCGTTTTGGTTGACCACCATGTTACCTTTTACAAAAATGAGGTCGTAGCCTGCGTTGACCATCACACAACGCCTCCAGAACCTAATTTTGAACTCAATTTAGTGCAAAAAGCATCCTCTTGTGGTCGAATTATCTACGATATGGCATTGGCGGCAGGTGTATCGGACGATTGGATGGAGAAAATGGCGATATACAGCGTTTATCTCGACACACAATCCTGCTTAGCTCCTAAATTTGAAAAAAGCGACATCCCGTGGCTTAAAGAAGGTATAGGTAGACTTGGACTTGACGAAAAAGACCTTGTGGAAAAGGGATTTTGCCTCAATTCACTTGATGAGAGCGCAGAGGTTCTTGCGATGTATGCCTACAAGCGTTATGAGCTTGGTAGTAAGTCTGGGGCATCCACCTGCATTCAAATTGACCCCGTCGAGAGCGGCTGGAACGAAAAAATCGATGAAATTTTCAACTTTTTAAAGGAAAAAATGCTTTCTGACGGCATCCGATTATGGGTGTTTATTGTCAATAAGCCCTCAAAAGTGCAATCCGACCTCTATTTTATCCGCGAAAGCGGAATTGAAACCGTGGCGCTTGACCGACTGGCATCACGTTCCCGAGACGTTGTTCCACACATGAAAAGTCTTTGAAAAAAGCATATAAAATGAAAAGGAATTAATACGCTATAAAGCAGTTTTTCAAGCATTCGGTCGCTTTTCCAAAAAGCGACCGAAAAATTTTTCGCCACCGATCCATCAAAAATACCATAAAATTAAAAATAAAATCAAAAAGTGAAAAAGCACTTGACAAAGTGCACATATTTATATATAATATTAATGTTGTGTAAATGCGATGACGAGGAAAGAGAATTCCCAAGCATTCAGAGAGGCGTCGGTTGGTGCGAGGCGCAGGCGAAAGAATTCTTACTCACCCCCGAGCAGTCTTATCGAAATCTCTCCAAGAGGGCAGTAGGGAAGAACGGTCAGCCTCCGTTATGGGTCAGAGTGGCATCTTTTTTGATGCAATTTGAGTGGTACCGCGGAAGCTTGCGCTTTCGTCTCAAAATGAGACGAGGGTGCTTTTTTGTTTTTTTGAATATAATTGTTGCCGCAAGGCAAGAAAGGAAATATAAATGAAATACGAGCACTTACAAGTTGAAAAAAAGTGGCAGGAATATTGGAAGAAGAACGAGACATTTAAGACCGACGTCTGGGATTTCTCTAAGCCTAAGTTCTATGCGCTTGATATGTTCCCCTATCCCTCCGGTGTAGGACTTCACGCAGGTCACCCCGAGGGTTATACCGCAACCGATATCGTGTCCAGAATGAAGAGAATGCAGGGCTACAACGTCCTCCATCCCATGGGATACGACTCCTTCGGTCTCCCCGCAGAGCAGTATGCGGTATCTACCGGTAACCACCCCAACGGCTTTACCCAGAAGAATATAGAGACCTTCTCAAAGCAGCTTACCGAGCTTGGCTTTGACTATGACTGGTCCAAGATGATCGCAACCAGTGATCCCGATTTCTACAAGTGGACACAGTGGATCTTCAAGCAGCTTTATCTTGACGGCTACGCGCAGTACATCGACATGCCCGTTAACTGGTGCCAGGGGCTTGGTACTGTTCTTTCCAATGATGAGGTTATCGACGGCAAGAGTGAGCGCGGTGGATTCCCCGTAGTCAGAAAGAATATGAAGCAATGGGTAATCAATCAGCCCGCATTTGCGGAAGAATTGCTTGAAGGACTTGATGAGATCGATTGGCCCGAGTCCACCAAGCTTATGCAGAAAAACTGGATAGGCAAGTCCACCGGCGTTGAGGTTAAGTTCCAGATCGTTGGCGGCGGCGAGTTCTCTATCTTCACTACTTGTATCGAAACCATATACGGTATCACCTTCATGGTTCTCGCTCCCGACGGAGAGGTTGTTAAGTCTCTTATGCCCAGAGTTCAGAACAAGGAAGAGGTTCAGGCTTATATCGACGAAACTCTTAAGAAGAACGATATGGACAGAACCGAGCTTAATAAGACCAAGTCGGGCTGTGAGCTTAAGGGAGTTACTTGTATCAACCCCGTAAACGGCAAGGAAGTCAGAATGTTCATCGGTGACTTCGTGCTTGCAAGCTACGGCACGGGTGCGGTTATGGCAGTTCCTTCTCACGACCAGAGAGACTTTGAGTATGCGATCGCCCACAATATAGATATGATCCAGGTAATCGACGGCGACGAAAAGCTCGGTCACGTAGACGTATCTGAAAAGGCTTTTGAAAAGCAGGACTACCTTGGCAAGGGATACAGACTTATTAACTCCGAGGAGTTTACCGGTCTTACCGTTGAGGAGGCTAAGGAGGCGATCACCTCCAAGCTGGAAGCTCAGGGCGTTGCAAAGAGAACTGTAAACTACCACTTCAGAGAGTGGATCTTCGCTCGTCAGAGATACTGGGGCGAGCCCGTTCCCGTGGTTCACGGCGAGGACGGTACGGTTTACACGCTTCCCGACGAAGAGCTTCCTCTCGTTCTTCCCGAGCTTGAAAACTACAAGGGCGTTGGCGGCAAAGCTCCCCTTGAAAACGCAGAAGAGTGGAAAAATTATGATAAGAACGGCATTAAGGGTAAGAGAGAGACCTCTACCATGCCTGGCTCCGCAGGCTCTTCCTGGTACTTCCTCCGTTATATCGACCCCAAGAACGAAAACGAGTTTGCAAATCAGGAACTTCTCAAGCACTGGATGCCCGTTGACCTCTATATCGGCGGCCCCGAGCATGCGGTAGGTCATCTTATGTACTCCAGAATTTGGAACAGATACCTCTACAATAAGGGTCTCGCTCCCACCAAGGAGCCCTTCAAGAAGCTTGTTCATCAAGGTATGATCCTCGGTGCAAACGGTATCAAGATGGGTAAGAGATTCCCCGAATTCGTGGTTAACCCCTCCGACGTTGTAAGAGATTACGGCGCAGACACCCTCCGTCTCTATGAGATGTTCATGGGTCCTCTCGAGGTCTCCAAGCCTTGGAGCGACGCAGGCGTTGACGGCGCACGCCGCTTCCTCAACCGTGTATGGGCGTTCTTCACCGAGCCTCAAAATGTAGTTGATGGCGAGACTCCCGCACTTGAAAAGATTTACCACAAGACCGTTAAGAAGGTTACCGACGACTTTGAAAAGCTTGCGTTCAACACCGCCATTTCTCAGATGATGATCTTCGTAAATGCGGTTTACAAGGAGGGCAAGTGCTCTAAGGAATACGCAGAGGGACTTATTAAGCTCCTCTCTCCCATTTGTCCTCATATCTGCGAGGAAATTTGGGAAATGCTCGGTCACAACGAGACCATCGCATATGAGAACTGGCCCACATATGACGAAGCAAAGACTGCAGACGACAGCGTTGAGATCGTAGTTCAGATAAACGGTAAGCTCCGCGGAAAGATTCTCGTTCCCGTAGATACCGACAAGAACGAGGTTCTCGCACGTGCTATGGCAGACGAAAAGGTTGCCGAGGCGATGGAAGGCAAGATCGTTGTTAAGGAAATCGTAGTTCCTAATAAAATTGTGAATATCGTAGTAAAATAAATTGAGAAAAATTTAAAAATTTTATCTGTTTTATATTGACAAATAGAAAAAATTAGTGTATAATGTTCGGGTATCTGTGAGCGCAAGCTTACTGAACCTTTTTAAAAGCGAGGGGAGGGAAAAAGAAAATGGCAGAAGTTAAAGTAAAAGAGGGCGAGTCTCTTGACAGCGCACTCCGTCGCTTTAAGCGTCAGTGTGCTCGTTCGGGAATCCTTACCGAGCTTCGTAAGAGAGAGCACTACGAAAAGCCCAGCGTAAAGCGTAAGAAGAAGTCTGAAGCTGCACGCAAGAGAAAGTACAAGTAATTTGAACTTTTGAAAAAAATTAAAGCAGGCAAATTTTTTGCCTGCTTTTTTGTTGATTTTGAGATGTTTGTAATTTTTGATATGTGAAACGAATAAATATATTGTATAGAAGAAACTATTTGCCGATTTATGTCAATGTCACCGTTTATTTTTCAAAAATTTCAACTATTAGTAATTTATTTTATTGATAAATGTTGACAAATGTTGCATTTTGGTGTATAATTAAGTGATTGATAAAAGTCAACAAATTTTCAAAAGGAGAGTTTAATCATGGACAAGTTGAAGAAAATATTTCCTGTATCCTTCCTTCCTTACCTCACTCAGAATGTTATGAGCCTTATCGTAGGCATACTTGCTTATATGGGTGCAGGTGTGGTATGTGCACCTGTATGCGCTCTGCTTGTGCCCGTATTGGGACTTGGATTTATCGTAGCGCCTTTGGTTGGTATTTACAACACCGCTGGTATCGTTCTTTTGATCCTTGTTTTCGCAAAGGTTATCAAGCTCGATGCTCCTGCAGAGGCTGCTGAAGTTGAGGCTTCTGTAGATGCTGAGTAATCTTGTTTAACAAATTACATAGTGTATTTCTACAAATAAAAAACAGTGCATAGGCCTACTAAGGTTTAATGGCACTGTTTTTTTTGTAAAATGTATTGACTTTTCAAAATGAATAGTGTATAATTATCATAGTTGATGATATTAGTCAACAAATATTTATAGGAGGCACTTTATCATGGCTGAATTGATTAAGGAATTTGATGAGCTCTCTTGGGCTAAGAAACTTTTGGTTGCTATTATCGCTCCTCTCGCTTGGAATCTTTATCGTCTTGCTAAGAGCATCGATAAGAAGAGCGTTGTCGGTATTATCCTCGCAGCGATTTTCGCACTTCCTCTTTCTATTCCGGTTAGCATTTTTGACATAGTATTTATTATGATCAAGAAGAACATCTGGTGGATCGACTAATTCGCTTAGGATGAATAAAAAATAGGAAAATCAAAAGGTTTTTCCCTTTGACTGCTAAGTGCCCATGCTACATAGACAAATGATGCAGAATGAGAGAAAAATTTAATTACATACAAAAATGACTATCAATTTTGATAGTCATTTTTGTTTTTATATTTTTTTATTGAATATCGTTTTAATATTAGCATTGAGCATAAAGGCGCACACCCTGTTATCCTTGTTTCCTTCAATGCCTTTATAAAGGAACCATACAAAAAGATAGGCAAGTCCACCACCGATGGTACCTGCGATGATTCCGCCGATAATATCGGAGGGATAGTGCACCATGAGATAATTACGGCTGGCACCCATGATGATAACATATACGGCAGAGGAGAGGAAGATCCACCACTTGCGGTTTTTATCGTATCCAAGGCACAAGCCCATAGCGCCTGCCATTGCGGCAGTGGTGTGACCCGAGGGAAATGAAAATTCACTTTCAAGGGGGGCACCTATGTAATTCCACCATTTTGCAAATTGCGCTATCTCGGAAGCATAAGGACGAGGACGTGCAACTATATTTTTAACTGCTACGTTGGTTATAAGCGCGCCAAAGCCTACGGAGAAGATAATACAGAGCCCTGCTTTTCGAGTTTTTGGGAAGAGCAGGAGAATGGCGGCAATAATAAAGCACGCCATGGCGCCGTCGCCAATTACTGCAAAAAATTCGCATATTGGTGTGAGAATAGGGGAGGCGTAGGTCGCCAGAGTATGATAAAATTCGAGAATGGAAAAATCAAAGCTTGCCAATGTGCTATTGAGCCACTGTGCGGCGATAGTCATATTAAGACATCCTTTCTTGTGCTTTTGACATATTGTAACATTTTTTTTTGAGGTTGTCAAGATTAAAAAATAGCGGAATACGCAAGGAACCCTTGTTCTATTTTCTTGTAATTGCCTGTTGACAAATGGCGGTTTGCGGTGTATAATAATTACAGAACAAAAGTTCTATTGTTGTGAGAGAGGAGTAAAATAGTGTGGAAAGAACTGTATTGCATTCAGATTTGAATAATTTTTACGCGTCGGTGGAGCTTTTGTCCCATCCGGAGCTGAAGGGAAGACCCGTGGCGGTGGCAGGGGATGTTGAAGCAAGACACGGTATAATTTTGGCTAAAAATTATGAAGCAAAGGCATATGGAGTGCAAACGGCAGAGCCGCTTTGGCAGGCGAAGCAAAAATGCCCCGACATAGTCTTTTTGCCGCCCCATTTCGAGCTTTACGAGCAATATTCACATGCCGCAAGGGAGATATATTACGATTACACCGATATGATAGAGCCATTTGGGCTTGATGAATGTTGGCTTGATGTTACGGGTAGTTTATCGCTTTTTGGAGACGGCAAAATTATAGCCGACAAGATACGAAAGAGGATGAAAAGCGAGTTGGGTCTTACCGTTTCAGTAGGAGTATCGTTTAATAAAATTTTTGCCAAGCTTGGCTCTGATATGAAAAAGCCCGATGCTACCACGGTTATTTCGTCAGAAAATTTTCGTGAGAAAATATGGAATCTTCCTGCATCGGATATGATTTTTGTTGGCAAAAAGACCGAGAAAAAGCTGAAGCTTTACGGTATCAATACCATAGGCGACCTCGCTAATACAGACCCGTATTTGTTGAAATGTCTTTTCGGTAAAAATGGACTCGATCTTTATGAAAACGCTAACGGGAGCGATAAATCTCCTGTGTCGCTCTTTGGCAGTTCTCCGCCTCCAAAATCTATCGGAAACAGCACCACGCCGCCTCGAGACCTTGTCAGCGACGAGGATATTGACATAATTTTGTATCAGCTTTGTGAAAACGTGTCGATGCGGATGCGCCGAGAGGGGGTTGTTTGCTCTACGGTGCAGATCTCGGTAAGATATAGTGATCTTCACTCGTTGGAGCGGCAGATGAAGCCTGATTATCCAAATCGCACGGTCAAGTCTCTGTACGAATGCGCAAGGGAATTGATGCGGAGGCATAGATTATTAGGTCAGCCTATCCGCTCCATTGGAGTGAGGGGCACTGACCTGATACGAGCGGATAGCGAGCAGCTTTCCTTCTCACCCGACATCGTGGCGATACAGAGAGCCGAGACCCTTGAGGGTGTGGTGGACGATTTGCGAAAAAGATATGGTAGACCCACACTGCGTCGAGGCATAATGCTGACTGATGAAGTTTTGGGAAAAAATCAGATTTTCAACGTGGTGTCCTTGGTCTGCGGAGAGTGAATTTTACTGATATTTACAAATTTAGGGAAAATGAAAAAAATACCATTGAATTTGTGCTTTAAGTATGTTATAATTAATTAAAGTACATATTTGGAGGTACAATATGCCAATGCAAATGACATTCCGCTGGTACGGCGAGGGCAACGATAAGATAAGCCTCTCTGATATCAAGCAGATACCCGGTGTTACGGGTATAGTCTGGGCGCTCCACCATAAAATGCCGGGTGAGATCTGGGAAGAAGCAGAGATCGCTGAGGTCAAGAGACAGCTTGACGAGTACGGCTTCAATATGGACGTAGTTGAGTCGGTAAACGTACACGACGATATCAAGATCGGTCTGCCCACAAGAGATAAGTATATTGAAAATTACAAGACCTGCATCCGCAACCTTTCCAAATTTGGAGTAAAGGTAATATGCTACAACTTTATGCCTATTTTCGACTGGACGAGAAGCAATCTTTTCCATCCCGTAGGCGACGGCTCTACCGCTCTCTTCTACGAGAAGAATATGATTCAGGACGATTATAACGCTATGGCGAAGTACATCCTCGATTTCACCGAGAAGTACAATATGTCCTTCCCGGGTTGGGAGCCTGAAAGAATGGCAAAGCTTGACGAGCTTTTCAAGGCCTACGAGGGCGTTGACCACGAAAAGCTTTGGGCTAACCTCAAGTATTTCCTTGAGGCGATTATGCCTACCTGCCACGAGTGTGATATAAAGATGGCAATACATATGGACGACCCGCCTTGGGATATTTTCGGTCTGCCCCGTCTCCTTGTTGACGAAGCAAGCATTGACCGTTTTCTTAAGATGGTAGACGATCCTTATAATTGCCTCACTCTTTGTTCGGGAAGCCTTGGCGCAAACCCCGAAAACAACGTTGCGGACATCGTTCGTAAGCATTGTGATCGTATCGCATTCGCTCACATCAGAAACGTTAAGCATTTTGAGAACGGAGACTTCTCCGAGGCGAGCCACCGCGACTGCGACGGCGACACAGGTATTCTTGATATTCTCAAGGCTTATCACGACGGCGGATATGAAGGATATATCCGTCCCGACCACGGCAGACACCTCTGGAATGAGGGCCCCGGCAATGTGCGTCCCGGCTACGGTCTCTATGATAGAGCACTCGGCATTATGTATATGCTCGGTGTTTGGGATATGCTGGATAGATTGGATAATAAATAATACGTAAAAAACCCTCACCACGGTGAGGGTTTTCTTTATTATCTTTTTATATGCTTGTTGTGTTATGTTTATAAATCAATTCTTCGGACTAAACGAAAAATGTTTGCAGAAAATTGCAAAAAGCTATTGACAAAAGAAAAGTTTGTGGTATAATATATGGGTAAGTCAATTTAAACGGATGGCTTGCACGGATTTTTTAAATTCGTTTGAATACTTTTGGAGAAGTACTCAAGAGGCCGAAGAGGCGCCCCTGCTAAGGGTGTAGGTCGCATTATACGCGGCGCGAGAGTTCAAATCTCTCCTTCTCCGCCAGAAAAAGTCCTTGATTTTCAAGGACTTTTTTCATTTTCATAGCTCAAAAATCCCTTACAATCCCATACGGACATAAAAATCACGATTTTCCTTACTGGTAGCACGCAGAAATGCGTGCTTTTTTGTTTTCCGTGGGCGTTGGTTGCTCGAACATTTTTCTCTGCCGTTCGATTTGTCGGCTACTAAAATAGAGTTACAAATCGCACAAAGGAGGAATTTTTCTATGAAACCTATCGATTACGGTTAGTCGAACATTTTTTGCGAATACTCGCCTTAATTTGACAATATAGTACATTTGAGGGCAAAAACTCAAATGCAACGGCAAACCCACACGGCGTTTAGATTTGCCGCAATATAGAGCAGGCACCTTTAAGACAAACAATGAGGTTTTGGCTCTTGTGGAGTAAGTGAGGCAAATCTATCTATTAAAAAAGTTACTCCGTCAAAATACTATAAAAAAGAGGTTGTTATAATGCAAAACAAAATTATATCTTCGGTGTTTGGTAAGGAACAAGAGAGTGCAATACTCTACGTTAAAGAAAAAGAGTATCTGAAGCATCGTTATAAATATGATCACGATACTCAAAATGAAATTGTTATCATCTGTTTTGATGGCACAAAGGTTGATCTTCAGCTTTATAAGAGCTTTGAGAGTCAACGCCACATAGGTGTATTGCCCGATAATCGCTATATACAGAATACGATTAACAACAACCGGTTTGAGCCTAAAGAAGATTTAACGCCTTATGACATTTATTCCGCTAATCATTGTGATATGCGACATCTTCTTCTGTATTGGAATAAAGAGCTAATTCAAAAAGGCGTTGATGATTTTATCGTATTAAGAGATCATCCTCATTGTTATGTGTTCCGTGAAAGCGTATATAACACACAAACCCATCATCTTGCACCGCCTTTGGTGGCACTTCAAAAATACGTTGGCTTATCTCGCAATCAAGCGTATCATTTGTGTAATTTCTTCTTAAAGAAAGTGGAAAAGTCAGCAGTTAGGCAATACTGTCATAAACACTATGCTAATTTCGACATTGATATACCGCCATCTTTGGATGCTCCTCTTAACTACTTGAAAGACGATAATATCCTTGAGAGTGAT
>JAZOMF010000032.1:0-17274 GCA_045653805.1 Eubacteriales bacterium | reverse complement strand
AAAATTTTCGAACACGGGACGTCGAGGGCGCCGTCCCCTACGGATTTAAACGGTTACCCATTCGCACCCGTAGGATAAATTAAAATCGATTTTAGTATCGTAGGGGACGGCGCCTCGACGTCCCGCTCACAATATTTTAAGGATTATTTTTCGTCCTCAAAACGCACCGTTGCGCTCTTTGCGTGTGCGCCGAGGCCTTCCTTGTTGGCGAAAAATGCAACGTCATTGGCGACCTTTTTGAGAGCGTCTTTGGTATAGTAGGTGTACTGTGTTTTCTTTACAAAATCGTCAACCGACAAGGGGCTGGAGAATTTTGCCGTACCGCTTGTGGGCAGGGTGTGGTTAGGACCTGCGAAGTAGTCGCCCAGAGCCTCGGGGCAATATCTGCCCATAAAGATCGAGCCTGCGTGACGGATCTTATCGAGATAATCAAAGGGATTATCAACGCAAAGCTCAAGATGCTCGGGAGCGATCTCGTTGGCTATGTCGATAGCGCACATAAGGGTGGGAGCTACAATTATCTTACCGTTGTTGTCGATAGATGCTCTTGCGATCTCTGCTCTCTGGAGAAGAGGGATCTGCTTTTCAAGCTCTTCAGATACCGCTTCTGCAAAATCTGCACTGTCGGTAACGAGAACCGCGCTTGCCATCTTGTCGTGCTCTGCCTGGGAAAGAAGGTCTGCCGCTACATGCTTTGGGTTGCTCTTGCCGTCCGCAACCACAAGAATCTCGCTGGGACCCGCTATCATATCGATGGAAACCACGCCAAAGACCTGCTTTTTCGCCTCTGCAACGTAAGCATTACCGGGGCCGACTATCTTGTCAACCTTTGGAACACTTTCCGTACCGTAAGCCAGAGCCGCGATCGCCTGCGCGCCGCCAACCTTGAAGATCTTGTCTATTCCTGCGATCTTCGCCGCCGCCAAAATAACGGGATTGACCTTTCCGTCCTTCTGGGGAGGGGTAACCATAACCACTTCACACACGCCCGCTATCTTTGCTGGGATGGAGTCCATAAGCACGGTGGAGGGATATGCCGCAGTACCGCCCGGAACGTAAAGACCTGCACGGTCTACGGGAATAACCTTCTGACCGATAACGATACCGTCCTCGTCGTTTATAATAAAGCTGTTTCTGACCTGACGCTCATGGAACTTGCGAATATTTTTTGCCGCATTTTGAAGAATCTCCAAAAACCCGGGCTCAACCAAGGTCATAGCCTCGTCGATCTCGGCTTCGCTGACAATCAAGCTGTCAAGCTCTGCCTTGTCGAATTTCTCACAATATTCTAAGAGTGCCTCGTCGCCTCTCTCTCTTACGCTTTTGATTATATCGGCAACCACGTCCTCGACCGAGACCGTGGGCTCAAAGCGAGCGAACACCTCGTCGTTTGAGACCTCGCCGTATTTAACTATCTTAATCATATAAAAATCCTCTTACTTCACTTGCTCCGCAAGTGCTTCTGTTACCTTTTCTATCATCTCGCCCTTGAACTTTGTGCTTGACTTATTGGCAATAAGTCTGGCACTGATGGGCACTATCTCCTCATAAACCTCAAGACCGTTTTCAACCAAGGTCTTTCCTGTCTCAACTATATCCACGATAACGTCGGAAAGCCCCAGAATTGGTGCTAACTCAATAGATCCGTTGAGATGGATAATATCGATCTCTCTGCCCTTGGAGGAATAATAGTTGTTGGCAATATTTGCAAACTTGGTCGCCACCTTCAAGGAGCGAGCGGTGTTATCTCTGAAATTCTTGGGTGCGGCAACCGCCATGCGGCACTTTCCCATATTAAGGTCAAGTAGCCCGTAGATGTCGGGCTCGTATTCAAGCAAAATATCCTTGCCCGCAACACCGATGTCTGCCGCACCGCGTTCTACGTAGATAGCTACATCGGAGGGCTTGACCCAGAAGTATCTTATTCCCTTTTCTACGTTTTCAAAGGTAAGCTTTCGGTTGCCCTCCTTGATAGAGGGACACTCAAATCCCGCCGCCTCAAACATATCGTAAACCTTTTCGCCAAGTCTGCCCTTGGGGAGCGCAACGTTTAACATTTCCATGGATCTTGCCCCCTCATATCAATAGTTTCTTTGTATTTCTTTCTCTCGGTTACAGACTTCAAGGTTGCTACTATCTTACCCTCGACAGCATACTTATTGGCAAGATCAAGCAACGCTTTAACGTCGGTGCTGTCATCATAAAGCACCAATACATCGCCATCGTACTCGGGAGCGGTGCCTTCAAGCTCACCAAGCAGGTCGAGATACACCGCAAAGCCAATAGCGCCCGAGCTCTTGCCCATCTTCTTCATAAGATTGTCGTAGCGGCCGCCCGACAGAACGCTTGTGGGTATGCCCTTGATAAAGCCCTTAAACACGATGCCGCTGTAATACTTCATATCGTCGGTAACTGAGAAATCAACTCGCACCTTGCCGCCCACCAGAGAAAGTATCTCTGCCAATACACAAGCATCGGGGTAACATTCCGTACCCTCAAGGATCTCAAGCATCTCATTGTAATCGCCCTTCATAGTGATCAGGCGCTTGATAAGAGCTGCATCCTTTCCTTCGCTTTGACAAAGGGCGTCGATACCGTGGATATTTTTCTTGCCGATGCAATCAAGCAAGGCTTCCTTGCCTTTGGCGGAAAGTCCTGTTTTCTCGATAAGAGAGGACAAAATTCCCATGTGCGACACGTCAAGCACGTAGTCATCCGATACAGCCTCAAGGCTCTTGACCGCCAAGGTCAGCACCTCGGCTATCGAATACTTATCTATCTCACCAATGCACTCAAGACCCGCCTGCATTATCTCCTTAAAGGAGAGCGCACCCTTGGGCACACGGTAAACATTCTCGTTGTAATACACCTTGCGAACACCACTCTCGCTCTCGGGGCTGTTCTTAACAATGGACAAGGTCACGTCGGGCTTCAGAGCCATCAGCGAGCCATGGGCGTCGGTAAAGGTAATTATATGATCGGATACGAGAAAACTCTTGTTTCTGACGTAAAGCTCGTATTCCTCAAATTTGCTCATTTTATAGTGGGAATAGCCGTAGCCCTCGTAAAGACCTTTAAGAGCGTAAAGTGCTCTCTCTCCTCCGCTTTTTCCCATAGAGGTGAATTCCATAAAATTCTTCCTTTCGATATTGTGTTACTTCTCCGCCTTTTCAAGCACAGCACGGTAGCCTCCGCTACCGTAATTGAGGCACTTGTTGACGCGGCTGATGGTAGCCGTACTGGCACCTGTTTTTTCCTCAATCGTCTGGTACTTCTCGCCGTTGTTGAGCATTCTTGCTACTGCAAGTCTTTGTGAAAGATCCTGAAGCTCCTTAATGGTGCAAATGTCCTCAAAAAACGCCGCACATTCCTCAAAGCTTTCAAGAGAAAGCACCGTTTCCAAAAGACTGCGATTTTCTTCTGTGATATTGGGTCTCATCAAAAAATTCTCCTTTAAATATATACATGAAAAGATGGGTATTCGATAAAATACTTTATCATTTTAACACGGTAAAGCGTTAAAGTCAATACCTTTTTCAAAATAATTTTAAAATATTTAAAAAAAATCAAAAGAGAGAAAAAAACGGGAAAAAGAGTGTAAAAATCCTTATATTCTATTGACAAAGCAGTACTTTTGTGATATACTGTCATCAAAGAATGATAGAGGCGCACCTCAATAAAAGTATTTTCCGTGTCAAGCCCGCGCAGGCGTTGCGAAAAAGAAAGGATTGGGTGCCGAAGAGACCGCGCGCGCACACGGCTCTGGCAACTCGGATAACATCCGCTTTGCTGTCGCCCTCGGGCGGAGTGCTATCTCAACTGTAACCTATGGTTCAGAGATAGCCGTGTTTACGGCTGTTTTTATGAACGAGCGAGATTTACGGCGGAGATTCACTTCTCTGCCATATTTTTTATTCAGTATATTTTTGCGGAGGTATAAACTCATGAAAAAAACTATTTTTACCGGCGCGGCTACCGCAATTATCACCCCTATGAAGGATGATAAGATAGATTACGAAAACTTTGCAAAGCTTATAAATTGGCAGATCGACGAGGGCATCGACGCTATCGTTGTTTGTGGCACTACGGGTGAGGCATCCACCCTCTCCGATGACGAGCACAAGGATGCAATCAAGTTCTGTGTTGATACCGTCGCGGGCAGAGTTCCCGTTATCGCAGGAACAGGCTCCAACGATACCGCATACGCGATCTGGCTCACCCGTCAGGCTGCCGAGGCGGGTGCTGACGCCGCTCTTGTAGTTACTCCCTACTACAACAAGGCAACACAGAAGGGTCTTATTAAGATGTTTACCTCCATCGCGGACGCCTCTGCTATCCCGATCATTCTCTACAACGTTCCCTCAAGAACAGGATGCAACATCCTCCCCGCAACCGCGGCAACTCTTGCAGAGCACCCCAATATCGTGGGCATCAAGGAAGCAAGCGGCAATATCTCTCAGATCGCGGAGCTTGCGCACCTCGTTGGCGACAAGATGGACATCTATTCCGGTAACGATGACCAGATCACTCCCATCCTATCTCTCGGCGGTAAGGGCGTTATTTCGGTCCTCTCCAACCCCATGCCCCGGGAAACCAGCAAGATCTGCCACGATTTCTTCGAGGGCAGACATCAGGATGCAGTTAAGGCTCAGCTCGAGCTCCTCCCCTTTATAAGCACCCTCTTTTCCGAGGTCAACCCCATCCCTGTTAAGTGCGCTATGCATCACATGGGATTCTGCGCAAACGAGCTTCGTCTCCCCCTCACAGAAATGGAAGCAGACCACGAGGAAAAGCTGGTTGCTATCATGAAGGGACTCAACCTCATTTAATTAAGGAAGTAACAAAAATGAAGATACTGATAAGCGGCATCGGCGGCAGAATGGGCGCCGAGGTCAAAAAAATGGTGCTTGACGGATACCGCGGCGCAACTCTTTGCGCAGGCTACGACGTAGCGCCAATAGAGGCAGAATGCCCCACCTACACAAGCTGGTCAGACGTTAAGGAGACCCCCGATTGTATAATCGACTTTTCCCATCACGCGGGCACTAAAGCTTTGCTCAAATACGCCTGCGAGAAGAATATCCCCGTAGTTTTGGCTACAACCGGTCACGATGAGACCGAAAAGGGCTATATTTCCGAGGCAGCAAAGAAAATTCCCCTTTTCCACTCGGCAAATATGTCGCTGGGCGTAGCGCTTCTTTGCGAACTGGCAAAAACTGCGGCAAAGACCTTCCCCGATGCGGACATCGAAATCATCGAAAAGCACCACAACCGCAAGCTTGACGCTCCCAGCGGCACAGCTCTGCTTTTGGCACAGTCGATCCAGAAGATCAGAGAAAAATCATTCTTCACCTTTGGCAGACAGGGTTATGCCAAGAGAATGCCCGACGAGATCGGCATCCACGCCGTAAGAATGGGCAATGTCGTTGGCGAGCACGAGGTTATCGTGGGCACTGACACCCAAACCATCACCCTCAAGCACGAGGCGCACAGCCGCTCACTTTTTGCAGAGGGCGCGATTGCGGCGGCAGATTTTATTAAGGACAAGAGCGCAGGGCTTTACGATATGTATAGCATGATCGGCGCAGAATAAAAGTATGATTTGTAACAATTTATCAGTAAACGAAACGGGACATCTCACATTGGGCGGTGTGGACGTGGTTTCCATGGCGGAAAAGTACGGCACTCCCCTCTACCTTTTCGATGAAAACAGAATAAGAGAGCGTTGCCGCACCTACGTCGACGCTATGAAATCGGCGTTTGGTGAAAATGCGCTTCCCCTCTATGCCAGTAAGGCGGCATCCTTTAAGCAGATGTACCGCATCATTATGGACGAGGGCATGGGCACTGACCTTGTTTCCTCGGGAGAGCTTTACACCGCCGCATACGTTGGATTCCCTCTTGAAAAGGCGTATTTCCACAGCAACAACAAGACCGACCTCGACATCGCCTACGCTATCGACGAGGGCGTTGGATATTTCGTAGTTGACAACGTTGAGGAGCTTGACGCCATCGACCGTATCGCGGGCGAGAGAGGGATCAAGCAGAAGATCTTGCTCCGTCTCACCCCCGGAATCGACCCCCACACCTACGCGGCAGTCGCTACCGGCAAGGTAGACTCCAAGTTCGGCTCTGCTATTGAAACAGGACAAGCAGAGATGATCGCAAAATATGCCACAGAGCTTGAAAACATTGACCTTTACGGCTTCCATTGTCACGTTGGCTCGCAGGTCTTTGATTCCGAAGTTTATCTCCGCGCATCCGAAATAATGCTTGATTTCATCGCCGGAATGGAGAAAAAATACGGATTTACAACAAAAGAGCTTGACATAGGCGGCGGATACGGTGTTCGCTACCTTGAAAGCGACCCACACATTGATATTGCGGCTAATATCCATCAAGTGGCAGACCACATGAAGGCTTATTGCCAAAAGATTGGCGTGAAAATGCCCGCAGTTCGTATGGAGCCCGGAAGAAGCATCGTTGCAGATGCAGGTCTTACGGTCTACACCGCAGGTACGGTTAAGAGAATCCCCGGATACAAGAATTATGTATCGGTAGACGGCGGCATGGCGGATAATCCTCGTTTCGCGCTCTACGGCTCGTCCTATACCGTGTGCCTCGCCAACAGAATGAACGCTGAAGCCGAGGGTGTGCCTACATTTAAATGCTCGGTAGTGGGCAGATGCTGTGAAAGCGGAGATATTCTCCAAGAAAACGTCACCCTCCCCGCAGACATTAAGCGCGGAGATATGATTGCCGTGCTCACCACGGGCGCATATAACTATTCCATGGCGTCAAACTATAACCGCCTTGGAAAGCCTCCCGTTATTATGTTGAAAGACGGATTCGACTATATCGCCGTCAAACGCGAAAGCTTTGACGACGTTTGTAAAAATGATATTTAATTCAAAAATGGACTTCCAATCGGAAGTCCATTTTTATTGTGTTGTTATTGATGTAACGTCTTCGGCAAGTCGCAAAAAAGCGACTGGAAAACTTTCCATTAGGCGTTCCCTGTAAAATAAAGTTTCACCGCCTCCTCAAAGCGACATTTTTTTTGAGAATATGGTTGTATAATGATATTGCTTTCAGAAAGGAGGTCAAAATGGAGCAGGAAGTATATATAGACCTACTTTTTTTGATAAATTTCAGCATGGATTATCTATGCCTCTACATATGTGGCAAGGTATTGCGCAAAAAGTTAAAATTGATTCGATTAATGTTAGCCGCCGCCACGGGAGGGGCATATTCTATAATTTCTCTCTTTTTCCCTTTTTCGCCCGCAATAAACCTTATAATCGACGCGCTTTTTTGCCTTGTGATATGCGCCATAGCATTTGCAGAAAAAGGACGACGTATTTCCTCCACTTTGGTATGCGGCTTCCTTTTCGTTGGTATATCTATGATGACAGGCGGCGCTATGACCGCCATATTCAACTTTATCAATCGCCTTGAGCTGCCCCTTGATTCTATAAACGGTGACGGAATTTCCACCTATCTTTTTGCCATAATCGCCGCCGTCGCGGGAATTATCACACTTCGTAGCGGAGAGATCATCTCAGGGCGATCCAATATTAGTGAATGTAAGCTCACATTGACCATTTCGGGCAAAAGTGCTGAATTTTTTGCGCTTTCGGACAGTGGCAATCTGGTTAAAGATCCGCTTTCCGGTAGATATGTAGTACTGATAGACAGAGAGGCACTGTCAAAGCTTGCGGACGTGTCTATTTTTGATAAATTTCTTGAAGGACATCAACCGCCCATAGGTTCGGGGATCAAGGGGCTTAGAATTATTCCCATAAAGACCGCAGGCGGCAGATCCTTCCTCGCCGCCGCCATCCCGGAGCATCTATCCGCCCAAGTAATCACAAAAAAGGGCAAAAGCCTACATTTGGAGATCGATGCACTAATATCTCCATCCAACATCGGCAAAAGTGCCGAAGGATACAAAGCGATAGTTCCTGCACAAATACTCAAACTCTGATGAAAATTGAAAGGAGCATATATGCCCACCAAATTTCAGCTTTTTATATTCACTTTAAGACAGAAAATTAAAAAAATTTTCTCTTCAACAAAATATACAAAGGGTTTATTTTACATAAACGGGCCAGATCTTCTCCCTCCCCCACTTTCCCGCGAGGAAGAGGCAGAGATGATCGCACGACTTCCCAATGATGAGGAGGCAAAGCAGATTCTAATAGAGCGAAATCTGCGCTTGGTAGTTTATATCGCCAAACGATTTGAAAACACGGGCATCAACATCGAGGATCTCATAAGCATTGGCACCGGGGGGCTTATCAAGGCGATAAACACCTTTTGCGCTGAGAAAAATATTAAGCTTGCCACCTACGCCTCACGATGCATCGAAAACGAAATACTTATGTATATTCGCAAGATCTCGGGGCGATCGGGCGAGATATCCATTGACGAGCCGCTCAACGTGGATTGGGATGGCAACGAGCTCCTGCTCTCCGACATTCTCAGCAGCGACGAGGATTCAATATCGGACGAAATAATGCACCGCGAGGAAATACAGATCATCCGAGATGCCGTCAACTCTCTCGACCCCAGAGACCGACAGATAATAATACTGCGCTACGGCTTGGAGGGATATACCGAAATGACACAAAAAGAAGTTGCCGACCATCTGGGAATCTCACAATCCTACATTTCCCGCCTTGAGAAGAAAATAATCTCAAAGCTTCACTCCGACCTTTGCGGCAAGCTGTGAAGCCAGCATCGTTACTATCATTTAAATTGCAATTTATCGGTGAGATGGGCGACACCATACGCCGCGTAGGGGAGGGGCTTGCTCCTCCCGTTAACGAACATTTAAATTCAACGAGCGGGACGTCGAGGGCGCCGTCCCCTACGAATTTGAAATTGTTAAAAAACCTTCTACGGTAAACAAATTGGCAATCGTTTTAGACCGTAGGGGACGACGTCCTCGGCGTCCCGTGACGAATATTTTCAAATCAATGAAACGGCGATACCTCATTTGCAAGCAAATCGCCCCCGCCCTACGGTTTTAGGGTGTCGTTATCCCACCGATAAATCAAAATTTGAAATTTCAATTATTGCAACCTTGTTTCCAAAAGATCTTCTATGGATATATTGAATACTTTGTGAATCTTATATAGGGTAATTGCATTTATAGAACGCGGTAACATTCCTGACTCTATTTTAGTTATGCTTTTGATGCTTATTCCTAATTTTTGAGCCATTTCTTTTTTTGATAAATTGTTTTTTGCTCTTAACAATTTAATGTTTTCGCATAAAATCCAAATGTTATTTTTAACGGACATTTTAAATCACCTCCAACAATATGATAACACTTTGTTTGTAGATTGTCAAGACTAGAGTTGTTATAATGTTATCAAAATATTATCGAGGTGTTATTATGGCAACTAACAAAATTCAAACTGGAATAAGATTTGAACCCGAATTGCTTTATAAAATTGCCTATATTGCAAAGCAGAATAAAAGATCTCTTAATGCACAATTAGAATATCTTGCGCAAAATTGTGTTAAAGATTTTGAAAAGGAAAACGGTGTTATTCCCACTGACGACGACGCTATTTATAAATAATTTTAATCGGTTCCGCAGTCGGATGAATCTAATAATAAACATTTAAAATAACAATGGAGCAAGTGCTCCATTTTTAAATTACAACATTTCAATTTTAACATCCCCATAGATGGTTGCCACGTTTTCCTTGATTGGAGGTGTTGTTCCGTTAGTCAGACACGCGGCGGTGCCGTAGCTGACCGCGGTTCGGAGCATTTCTTCTGCTGTCTTGCCCTCGGCGTATGCGGCGATAAAGCCCGCGATGGTGCTGTCGCCCGCGCCGATGGTTGAAAGGGCCTTGATGGCGGGGGGAACGGCGGCGACACAAGTGCGGTCGGTTACCAAAAGCGCTCCCTTTTTGCCAAGGGAGATCATTACGTTCTCAATTCCGCCTTCGCAAAGGGTCTTTGCAAAATCAAGGCAATCGGCAAAAGAGTTGACCTCATGCCCCGAATATATCTCTATCTCCTCACTGTTGGGCTTGATGAGCCAAGGTGCGACCTCGATAAGGTCATCGAGAGTGAAAGAGCGCGAGTCAACGACCACCTTTGCACCTGCATTTTTGAGGCGAGCCAAGAATTTTTTGATCTCGGACATATCAACGCCTTGGGGAACGCTTCCCGTAAAGGTCACAACGGTATCTTCGTCTGCAGGGATGAGAGCTTCGACCTCGGATAGCACTCCGTTGTCAAGAGAAAATCCCGAGAAGCTGATACGGGTCTCGTTGGCATTCTCTTCGTGTATAGTGATGTTTTCTCTTGTTCTGCCGCATTTTTCAATGCCGATATAGTTCATTTTATCGCTATCAAGTGCCGCCTTGAAGTCGGCGCAGTTGTCTCGACCGAGAACAACTATTGCGGTGTTATCCACGCCGTTATATCTCAATGCGCGGGAGATGTTTACGCCCTTACCGCCCGCATCGCGGCTGGTGACGTGGGCAAGATTCTCGTGCTGAAGAACGAGAGATTTTGCCGTGACGTGTACCTCGTAGGCGGGGGAGAGGGTGATAGTATATATCTTCATGATTTAGCTCCTTTTAGGTAAAAGTGACGAGTGACGAGTGAAGAAAGGTCGGTTGACAATTTGATCATTTTATGTTATAATTATACCACATTTGATCAAAAGGTCAATATAAATCGATAAACTGATAAATAATCATAATCATTTGTCAAAATATTCATGCTACGGAGGAATATATGCTTATAGAGGAGAGACACAGAAGGATACTTGAGGCGCTGCAGGAAAATCCGCAGATAACCGTTAAAGAATTAGCCGGGAGACTGTGCTTTTCCGAGCCCACGATTCGTCGAGATTTCACCGAGCTTCACAAAAAGGGACTGATAACAAAGTTTTATGGTGGAGCTATACTCAACAAGCGTGCAGCGGACGGCGAGATCCCCTTTTCCATGCGTGAAAATGAGAAAAGCACCGGCAAGGCGCTTATTGGCAAGCGCGCGGCAGCTCTTGTGCAAGACGGAGCGGTCATAATGCTGGATGGATCTACCAGTACATATCATTTGGTGCCTTATCTTGCCGATTTTAAGGATATTATCGTTGTTACAAGCGGAGCCAAGACCGCAGTGGAGCTTGCGGAGAGGAATATTACCACCTTTTGCACCGGTGGAAAGATGATAGTTCACTCATATTCATACGTTGGCCAAGAGGCAGAGGATTTTGTGAGAAGGATAAATGCCGATGTGCTATTTTTCTCCTGCCGCGGTCTTTCAATGGATGGAATGATGAGCGACCCCTCTGTGCCAGAGTCAAATCTGCGCAGAGTCATGTTTGAAAAGTGCAAAAAGAAGTATCTGCTGTGCGATGGCAGTAAATTCGGGAAAACCTTCTTTTATAATTTGGGTGACGTCAGCGAGGTGGACGGAATAATCTCCGACGTTGACGTACCTGAGAGCATTTTGGCGAAAATATCGGGGAAAAGTAAAAAAGAGCAGTAAATATAATAAAAATCAGACGGTGTGCCGTCTGATTTTTTCGCGATTGTGTGAATCACACGCCGTCAACATATCATCCACCTTGGTGGATTTATTCCGCATGAGCGGATTTAGTTGTCGAGGCGTTATAACGCCTCGACCTCGCCCTCGCGACAGATAAGAGCAGCTTTGCCGCCTTTTTTTACATCCAAAATCGCTTGTGTACCGCCCACAATAATAGGCTCACGTCTTACAAGTCCTATCCCAAAGGGCTTACCCTTAACGGTAAAGCTGAATCCGTCTACCGTCAACACCGTCTTACCAATGAGCGGTGCGCAGGAGTATTCCACATCGTGCTTTTCGCCCTCTACGATTACCAACCATTTTTGTTTTATCATAATCAAATATCCTTTCGTTTCCAAAGTTTTTACAAGCTCAACACCCATAAGGCAGGGTACACAAAAGTGCAATCGCCTTCAAAAGAGTTTGTTCATATTTGCCATCCGGTGGCACAATAACTAACTTTAATTATTATACAATAATAACAAAAAAATGTCAACAACAAGCATGATTTTTTAGCATAAAATAAATTTTAAAAATTTTGCAAAAAAGGCTTGACAAATCATTCATTTTGGTGTATAATACCAATGTTGTCGAGAGAACAACCTCGGAGACCTTCTCCGTGTAATAAATTAAAGGTGTTTTACATATGCGAGAGTGGCGGAACGTTAGCGAAGCGTAGGCAGACCGACGTTGCGAAGCAACTCGTAAGCAAACGCAGTTTGCGTGAGCGCACAGTTTGAGGGCGTGTGGTTCACACCTTCCTTCCTCGGAGACCTTCTCCGTGTAATAAATTAAAGGTGTTTTACATATGCGAGAGTGGCGGAACTGGCAGACGCGCACGTTTGAGGGGCGTGTGGTTCACACCGTACGGGTTCAAGTCCCGTTTCTCGCACCAAAAATACCATCGCAAACGCGATGGTATTTTTTTATCGTTTTATCACACAGGTGCATCTCCACACGCTGACGGCGTGTGGTTCACACAATCGCGGTTCAAGTCCCGTTTCTCGCACCAAAAATACCATCGCAAACGCGATGGTATTTTTTTTTATCGTTTTATCACACAGGTGCATCTCCACACGCTGATGTCGTGTGGTTCACACAATCGCGGTTCAAGTCCCGTTTCTCGCACCAAGAAATACCGAAAGCAAAAGCTTTCGGTGTTTTTTTTATTGTTTTATCACACAGGTGCATCTCCACACGCTATTGGCGTGTGGTTCACACAATCGCGGTTCAAGTCCCGTTTCTCGCACCAAAAAATACCATCGCAAACGCGATGGTATTTTTTATTGTTTTAATATATTTCCACATGCGGACGATAGTAAAAAACTCCCTTTTTGAGGGAGTTTTTGAAAGAGGTGGGGGTGTGGGGTAGGAGAGAACTTTTTTCTAAAAAGTTCTCTCCTACCCCACGTTTCATAATTATTCCAGCAATCTGAATCCTGCGGTTTCGGTAACGGGCAGGGAGAACACCAGGGGGTGAGTTCCGTGCTCGTTTGTATAAGATGCGATAGCCTTCATAATATCCGACTTTTGCTCCTTACGAGACACGATGTAGATTATCTCCTTCTCGTCGGAGATCGCCATGCCGAAGAAGGTATCCGAGCTTGATGCAGTTCCTTTTGCCTTGATAACGGTTCCGCCTGCGGCACCCGCTTCTCTTGCGGCTTTCATTATTTTTTCACTGTTTCCTTTTATACAGATGGTGATAATAAGTTCCATTTCTATCTTCCTTTCGTTAATTTCCAAATTTTCGGGCATAGGGACGGTCTGCTCGCTTTGAATGTGGTCGAGAACTCGTCTTGACGCAATGCTGGAGAGCGGTACAGCCAACGCGATGCCTCGGTCGGGCAGATCGAGGCTCATTTCACGTGTGAGAGCGGCTTTCAGCTCGTACATCTTGCTCTTTGTTACAAGAGACTGGGTCAGCACCTTTTCGGATTGCTCAAAGCCCCAAAATGAGAGAGTCTCCGAGCTTGCCGCACCGTGACCGATAGCACTGTAAATGGGTGCTACGTTATGCTTGAGATAGAAATCTGTAAATTCCTTTGAATCGGATTTTTTGTTAATAGTTATAAATAAATACAAATTTTCCATGATTTTTCACCTCCTGATTATGTCTTTTCCGCGTGTGAAGGTGTATTCTCTATCGACAGGTCAAGCTCGATATCGAAATCAATGATCTCGATGTCATAATCTGCGCTGTTATAGATAGCGGTAGTGTTAAGATACTCCTCGGAGTGGATGATCGTTTCGAATTCTTCTCCAAGGCTTTCGATAACGAGAGTGTCTCCCTCGTCCACGATCTCGGTCTTGCTGCGGCTGAGCTTGATCTTGTAGATCACACCCACGATCTGGATAGATACGGTAGGAGCCATGGCCACAAGCGCGATAGTTCCAAATGCGTCCACCATTATCATATCGGCTGTGGCGCTGCGGATAGAGCAAACGCCGATTGCAAGGGGCAGAAGAAACGTTGCCGCCATAACGCCCGAGGCAACTCCACCCGCGTCGAATGCGATGGAGGTAAATAGGGGAGGACAATAGAAAGCCAGCATAACCGCGGCTATATATCCTATAACGAGGAAGGGAAGTATGCTAAAACCGGTCAGTGCTCGCATCATGGCGATTCCGGAGGAGAGAGCAACTCCCAGTGCCATTGCCATAGGCAATACCTTGGGTGGGATAGTGCCCGAGGTCGCTTCTTCAACCTGCTTGTTAAGGACTCCCACCGCAGGCTCTGCATAGGTCATGCAGAAGCCGATGATCATTCCCGCGGGAATCACTACCCATGCGTGCTTCATCTGGGCAAAGGTTTCTCCCAGATAGCTTCCTACGGGCATAAATCCGACCTCAACACCCACAAGGAAGAGTATCATTCCCACGAAAATATATCCCGCACCGATAAAGATCTGTGCCATTTCCTTTTTGTGCACTCTTTCGGTGCAGAACTGATATATAATGAAGAATGCCAGAATGGGAACAAGACCAAGCAGCACCTTTCCCACGATCTCGGGAACGGCTTCGATAAAGGAAATTCCCATTTCCTGCGAGTTGCCAAATACGGGGAGGTTGTGGGAGGTGTAGGAGATATTCTCAAAGCCGCCTGCAAGTCCCATTACGAGGATGGAGATGATAGGGCCTATGGAGCAGACCGCCATAAGACCGAAGCTGTTGTCCTCGTCGCCGTCCTGTGATGTGATCGCCGCGATACCGGCGCCGATAGACATTACAAAGGGAACAGACATAGCGCCCGTAGTAACTCCTCCTGCGTCAAATGCGATGGCGAGGAAGGAGCGGTCAACGAAATAAGCCACCATGGCGAGGACGAGGATCAATCCGTATCCGCCCACGAGTATGTATTTGAATTTGATCTTGAAAATGATTCGCAATACCGCGATAACGAGGAATATTCCAAGTCCCGCCGCTACCGCCAGAACGAAGGGCAGCATCTGGTCGCCTGTGTACCCTGCCAAAACGTGGAGGTCGGGCTCGCAAATGGTGATGAGCACGCCAACGATAAGCGAGATTATAGCAATTATCGGGATTTTACGGGAGCGCGTGAGGTTTGCGCCGATGTGAGCTCCTATTCGCTCCATAGAAAGCTCTGCTCCCAGAGAAAACAGTCCAAGACCAACCACCAGCATACACGTTCCTACCACAAAGGCGAGGAAGATGTCATTTGGCAGAGGACAGACCGTGAATGAAAGGAAAAGAATGATCAGCGCGATGGGGAAAACCGACATGCACGCCTCTTTTACCTTTTCTAAAAGAGTTTCCAGTCGTTTGAATTTCATATTTCTTTCCTATTTTCAATAATATATCATTATAATTATATCTTACTTTGTTGTTGCTTTTTTGACTGTAATAAGGCTTGCGAGTTAATATTTTGTTAATTAAATTGTGAATGTTGAGCGATCTGCATAAATATGGCGTTTTGGGTTTTGAAAACAAATAAAAACAAAAACACAAAAAACGAAAATCACTTGACAAACAAGGAATAATATGATAAAATTTATAATTATATTATAATATTATTTTCTGGCGTGCATTTATGCGCGTTTTGGAGGTCACAAATGAAGAACACAGAAAAGACAATGGACAAAATCGTTGCTCTCTCGAAGGGCAGAGGCTTTATTTTTCCCGGTAGTGAGATCTACGGCGGTCTCGCTAACACTTGGGACTACGGCCCTCTCGGCGTAGAGCTGAAGAATAATATCAAGAAGGCTTGGTGGAAGAAGTTCGTTCAGGAGAACAAGTACAACGTCGGTCTCGACGCGGCTATTCTTATGAACCCCCAGACTTGGGTTGCTTCTGGTCACCTTGCAGGCTTCTCCGATCCCCTTATGGACTGCCGCGAGTGCCACGAGAGATTCAGAGCTGACAAGCTTATCGAGGACTGGTGCCAGGAGACCGGATTTGAGCTTCCCAAGCCCATCGACGCGTTCTCTCACGCTGAAATGAAGGAATTCGTTGAGGAGCATAACATTCCTTGTCCCACCTGCGGCAAGCACAACTTCACCGACATTCGTCAGTTTAACCTTATGTTCAAGACCTTCCAGGGCGTTACTGAGGATGCAAAGAACACCGTTTATCTCCGTCCCGAGACCGCGCAGGGTATCTTTACCAACTTCGTAAACGTACAGAGAACTACCAGAAAGAAGATGCCCTTCGGTATCGCGCAGATCGGTAAGTCCTTCCGTAACGAGATCACTCCCGGTAACTTTATCTTCCGTGTTCGTGAGTTCGAGCAGATGGAGCTTGAGTTCTTCTGCAAGCCCGGCACCGACCTTGAGTGGTTCGCATATTGGAGAGAATTCTGCCACAACTGGTTGCTTTCCATCGGTCTTCGTGACGAGAATATCCGTCTGCGCGACCACGATCCCGAGGAGCTTTGCTTCTATTCTAAGGCTACTACCGACTTCGAGTTCCTTTTCCCCTTCGGATGGGGCGAGCTTTGGGGCGTAGCTGACAGAACCGATTACGACCTGACCCAGCACCAGAACGAGTCCAGAAAGGATCTTACCTACTTTGATCCCGAGACCAACGAGAGATACATTCCTTACGTTGTTGAGCCCTCTCTTGGCGTTGAAAGAACCGTTCTTTCCGTGCTTTGCGATGCTTACGACGAGGAAGTTATCGACGAGGCGAAGAATGACGTCAGAACCGTTCTCCACTTCCATCCCGCTATCGCTCCCGTTAAGGCGGCTATTCTTCCTCTTTCCAAGAAGCTTTCCAATGCGGCAGGCGAGATCTACTCCGAGCTTTCCAAGTACTTCGTTGTTGACTTCGACGAGGCAGGCTCTATCGGTAAGAGATACCGCCGTCAGGACGAGATCGGTACTCCTCTTTGTATCACTGTTGACTTCGACACCGTTGGCGATGCTGAAAAGGCAGGCGACGGCTGTGTAACTGTTCGTGACAGAGATACCATGGAGCAGGTTCGTATCCCGATTTCCGAGCTCAAGAGCTACATTGAGAAGAAGATTGAGTTTTAATTAAAATGTTTTGGCAGAGGCACTCTATGAGCGCCTCTGCCTTTTTGTGTGTGCTTCAAATTTTGATTTATTGGTGGGATAACGACACCCTAAAACCGTAGGGCGGTGCCGATTTGCTTGCAAATGAGGTGTCGCCGTTTCATTGATTTGAAAATATTCGTCACGGGACGCCGAGGACGTCGTCCCCTACGGTCTAAAACGATTGCCAATTTGTTTG
>JAZOMF010000031.1:0-16632 GCA_045653805.1 Eubacteriales bacterium | reverse complement strand
GTCTTCCGTCTTCAATGGGTATCTGTGAGTCACTTACTCTCTTTGTAGACGCTGAGAAAGTTATATCGGGTCTTGCCGTATTGCCTTCAAGCGCACCTCTGACCGCATAATAAATAGTCTCAAAAACTATTTTTTCATTTGAAAATTTAACTTCAAGCTTTGCAGGATGCACGTTTACGTCAACTCTACCGGGATTCAGTGAGATAAACAGTACGCACACGGGAAACTTTTCCGAGGGCATATAGGAGACAAAAGCCTGCTCGATTGCCGCGCCTGCGGTTCTGCTCTTAACGTAGCGCTTATTGATGTAGAAGGTCTCATAGTTTCGGTTGCTCTTTACGTTGTCGGAGCGACCGATATATCCCTTAACCGCAATACCGTCATATTCACCGTCGACCTCGATAAGTCGGTTGGCAAAGTCTCTGCCGAAAACGGCGTATATTGCGCTATAAAGCTTGCCGTCGCCTGCGGTTTCAAGTCTGATCTGACCGTCGCAGATCAAACGGAATGCGATCTCGGGGTGAGAGAGCGCAACTCGCTCAACGTTGGCACAAACCGCCGTAGTTTCGGTAACGTCGCGTTTCAAGAACTTTCGTCTTGCGGGGACGTTGGCGAAAAGGTCTTCAACGATAATTGTAGTACCGTTGGAGCAACCTCTCTCCTGTAGTCCTATTTCCTGACCGCAATCCACGATAAGCTCCGCGCCCAGAGGCGCATCGTGAGTTTTTGATATAATTCGGAGTCGGGATACCGCGGATATAGCCGCCAAAGCCTCTCCTCTAAATCCAAGAGTGCAGATACCGTCAAGGTCTTCTGCGGTTCTTATCTTACTTGTAGCGTGTCGCTTAATACACAGAGGCAGATCCTCGGGCTCCATACCGCATCCGTCGTCGGAAATGCGCATAAATGTGATACCGCCGTTTTGAATCTCAACGGTGATGTGTTTCGCCCCCGCGTCGATGGAGTTTTCAATCATTTCCTTGATAGCCGATGCAGGTCTGTCAACAACCTCGCCTGCCGCTATAAGGTTAGCCACCTCAAAGGACAAAACGTTTATATTTCCCATTTTCCTTGCCTCCTTTCATAAAATTTCATATTCTTTAATTCAATCGCTTTTTGAGATCAAAAAGGAATGTCATGCACTCGTAGGGCGAGAGCGTGTTGATGTCAATCTTTTTGATGTCTTCAATTATTTGATCATTAATGCAATCGTCAAAGGTGATAAGGCTTTCGTCCTTTTCTACCTTCTTTTCCTCGCGGTCGGTGAGCTTGATGCTCTTGGCACTCTCCTCAACCGTAGCAAGGATCTCCTTTGCGCGCTTGATAACTTCATTAGGAAGTCCTGCAAGCTTGGCAACCTCAATTCCGTAGCTATCATCGGTAGAGCCGCGAACTATCTTTCGAAGGAAGGTGATGCTATCCCCTCTCTTCTTTGCCGCGATATTGTAGTTGACGATACCGTCAAACTCGTTTTCCATACTGGTCAGCTCGTGATAGTGAGTTGCAAAGAGGGTCTTCGCACCGATTCTTCTGCCTGCGGTGTACTCAACTATTGCTCGAGCAATACTCATTCCGTCAAATGTAGAAGTACCGCGACCAACCTCATCGTAAATGATAAGGCTCTTTCTTGTAGCATTCTTGAGAATGTACGCCACCTCGTTCATCTCCAGCATAAATGTGGATTGACCCGATGCCAGATCGTCGCTGGCGCCTACACGGGTGAAGATCTTATCAACGATTCCCACACATGCCTCTGCGGCAGGAACGAAGGATCCCATCTGCGCCATAAGCACGATAAGTGCCACTTGACGCATATAAGTAGATTTACCCGCCATATTAGGACCTGTTATAAGCATTAGGCGCTCGCTTGCCATATTGAGCCTTGTATCGTTGGGAACGAAATAGGAGTCCTTAACGAACTGCTCAACAACGGGGTGTCTGCCGTCCTTAATATCTATCTCGTCGGAGGATGTTATCTCGGGACGGACGTATCTGTTCTTCGCCGCAACGGTAGCAAGGCTATAATAAACGTCGGTCTCTGCCAAAAGCGCGGCGGTCTTTTGAATTCTTACGCTGTTATCGGCAACGGTTGCACGAATGTCGCAGAATATTTCGTATTCAAGTGAGCAGAGCTTGTCGGAAGCGCCCAAAACCTTAGATTCCATTTCCTTGAGCTCCTCGGTGATGAATCGCTCGCAGTTTGCAAGGGTCTGCTTTCTGATATATCTGTCGGGAACGAGATCGTACTGACTTCTGGTAACCTCTATGTAGAAGCCGAATACCTTGTTGTATCCGATCTTCAAATTCTTGATTCCCGTCTCCTCTCGCTCTCTCTCGGCGATCTGCTCGCGCCATTCGTCGCCGTGCTCAACCATAGAGCGAAGCTCGTCAACGCGGGAGTCGAAGCCGTCCTTTATCATTCCGCCCTCTCTGACCGAGAAGGGGGGCTCGTCCTTAATAGAACGGGTGATAAGGTCGCAAATGTCTTCAAGAGTATCAAGCTCGGAATAAATTCTTCTCATTTCATCGCTTGAACAAGTAGAGAGAAGATTTTTAAGCTCGGGGAGTATCTTTACGGTGCTTGCAACGGCGCGGAGATCCTTTGCGTTGGCGCTTCCGTAAACTATCTTGGTTATAAGACGCTCCAAGTCGAGAACATTATCAAGAAGCTCGCTTATCTGCTCGCGGAGCATAAAGTTTCCGTAAAGCTCATCAACTGCGTTTTGTCTCTTAACGATGGCAGAAGAGGTGATGAGGGGATGCTCCACCCATTTACGGAGAAGTCGTGCGCCGAGAGAAGATCTGGTCTTGTCAAGCACCCAAAGCAAAGTTCCCTTCTTCTCCTTGGAGCGCATAGACTCGGTAAGCTCAAGGTTTCGTCTTGTATTAACGTCCATTTCGAGGTACTGACCGTCGGAATAAACGTTAAGCTTGTTGATATATCCAATATCCTTCTTTTGGGTGTCGCGGACGTAATCAAGCATAGCACCCACGGCGCAAACCATGGCTCTATCCGCCGTGTCATCCTCGCGCAAGGTCTCCTCAAACTGCGATTTCATTCGCTCAAGGCAGGCGTCAAACTCAAAGCGGAAGGGCTGATTATCGTTGAGCATAGAACCAAGTCTGCTCTTGATAAATTCTGCCGTATCCTTGAATTTGGACGCGCCCAGATTGGCAATGACCTCGGCAGGAGAATACGTACCAAGCTCATTGAGCAGTCTTGTGTCCATATTCGCGCCCGAGAAGCTGGTGGCGTATATCTCTGCGGTAGAAACGTCGCAGAAGCAAACGCCGTATTCAAATTCGCCCATATAGAGGGCGCAGAGATAGTTATTCTTCTTGTCCGACAAAAGGTTGGACTCGATCACCGTACCGGGAGTAATAACCCTGATAACGTCTCTCTTAACAATTCCCTTTGCCTGAGCGGGGTCTTCCATCTGCTCGCAGATAGCGATCTTAAATCCCTGCTCGATAAGACGACCGATATAGGTGTCCACCGAGTGGAAAGGTACACCGCACATAGGCGCTCTCTCGGCTTCTCCGCAATCTCTGCCCGTGAGGGTCAATTCAAGTGCTCTTGACGCCACGATCGCATCGTCAAAGAACATCTCGTAGAAGTCGCCAAGACGGTAGAAAAGCAGATAGTCCTTATATTTGTTTTTTATCTCAAAATATTGCTCCATCATTGGAGTCATAGCGGTTTCCTCGCTTCTCTAAATTTATTTTATTAGTGACAACCCGAACAAGAGGAACAGTCGTGGGAACAAGGTGTTTTACCCGTTGCATTGAACATAATAGTATTGTTCACGGTCTCCATAAGCTCGTTAACGTCATTCTGCGCCTCTTCAAGCTCCTTGAAAAGAGGATCTGTGGTGATCTCTGCGTAGATCTCGTCGATTCTATCCTGAATTCTGGTCAGCGCATCGGTGTCGATGTCTGCGCTATCGCCCATAGCTGTGAGCGCCTGCTGCTGAATTCCGTATTCCATCATAAGATTGTTTATCTTTTCGCTCTTTTCGTAGGCTGCCTTTGCCGCTTCCATGCGGATCATTCTATCGTCGGCTTTAATTGCCTTTCCAAGCTCTGCTGCAAGTGAATAAATGCTCATTTTATTTTCCTCTTTTCTCTAATTTCAAATTTTGTCGCCGTATAGCGCAAAGGTCTCTGCGCGGTCTATCTTAATATTTACAAATTTGCCAACGTCACTCTCGTCACCGTCGAAAAGCACTATCTTGTTGCCCTCGGTTCGACCCGAATAGACGTTTTCATTGTTTTTGCTCTTACCGTCGCAAAGCACTTTTAGTATTTTACCCTCAAGAGGCTTATTTTTTTCAAACGCGATCTCATTTTGAGTTTCAAGCAGACGGTTCATTCTCTCGCCCTTTATACTGTCGGGGATCTGACAATCCATCGCCGCCGCAGGGGTGTCCTTTCGGGGTGAGTAGATAAAGGAGTAGGTCATATCAAACTGAACTCTGCGGAGCATCCTAAGCGTTGCTTCAAAGTCCTCGTCGCTCTCTCCCGGGAAGCCTACGATAATATCGGAGGATATGGTAACGTCAGGCACTCTCTTTCGGAGATAATCAACGGTTTCAAGATACTTTTCGGTGTTATAGTGGCGGTTCATCGCCTTCAAAATAGTATCACTTCCCGACTGCATAGGCAGGTGGAACTGGTGCGCGATATGCTTGGAGTCCGCAATAACGTCGATAAGCTTTCTGGACGCGTCCTTCGGGTGGCTGGTCATAAAGCGAATAAAATAGTCGCCCTCTATCTTGTCGATGTCGCGGAGCAGGTCGGCAAAATCGTAGACCTCGCCATCGTCGCTCCCCGCATCCTTGCCGTAGCTGTTGACGTTCTGACCAAGAAGAGTTATATCCTTGTAACCGCTCTCTACAAGCTCGCGTACCTCGGCGATTATATCCTCGGGACGGCGGCTTCTCTCGCGACCTCTGACGTAAGGCACGATACAGTAGGTGCAGAAATTATTGCATCCGTACATTATCGACACCCACGCGCGGTAGGTAGACTCGCGGTATATAGGCAAGCCCTCGGCAACGAGGTATTCCTTTTCTTCGGGGCAATAAAGTCTCTTTCCCTTTTGAAGCTTGGTGAAAATAAGCTCGGGCAAACGGTGGAGCGAGGACGTACCAAGCACGAAGTCAACGTAAGGATAGCTGTGCTTGATGGTTTCCTTTCTGTGGTCTTGGGTAACCATGCAACCGCAAACGCCGATAAGCATATCAGGCTTTGCCGCCTTTAAATGCTTGTACTGACCCACGATTGAAAGTGCCTTTTGCTCGGCATGCTCGCGCACCGCACAGGTGTTGACCATAATAATGTCTGCTTCCTCGGGAGCGTAGCAAATCTCATAGCCCATGGAGCGGCACATTCCCGCGATTTTTTCGCTGTCGGCTTCATTCTGCTGACAACCAAAGGTCTGCACAAATGCCTTCAACGCTTGTCCGCGCTCCTCGGCCTTGGCAAGAGAAATCTCTCTCACACGGTCGCGGAATATATTCTGCGCCTGCATCTCGGCATCGGGTAAAATTCTGTATTCTTTCATAGTTCTCTCTTTATAAAATCAATTTGAGTATAGTTATAGATAATATATTATTATATAATAAAAGCGGAAAAATGTCAAGGGCTTGGGCGGATTTTGTCGTAGTATATTAAAAAAAGGCCGCCGAAGCGACCTTTTTATATAATTATCTTTCCCCTCTTGCGATGCTTGCCGCGGTGAGGGTATTTTTCAGAAGCATTGTAATAGTCATAGGGCCTACGCCGCCGGGTACGGGGGTGATATAGGACGCCTTGGGCTCGACCTCGGCGAAATCAACGTCGCCCACAAGCTTGCCGCTCTCAAGACGGTTGATTCCAACGTCAACTACAACGGCTCCCTCCTTGACCATATCGCCCTTAACGAATTCGGGCTTACCAATGGACGCAACGAGAATATCAGCCTCCAGACAGACCTCTTTGAGGTTCTGGGTTCTGCTATGGCAAATGGTAACGGTACCGTTTGCGTGGAGCAAAAGCATTGCCATAGGCTTACCAACGATATTGGAGCGACCGATAACCACGCACTTCTTGCCGCCGACCTCAATTCCGCTCTTTTCAAGAAGAACCATAACTCCTGCAGGGGTGCAAGGAAGCAGATCGTGATTTCCGATCATAATCTTACCTACGTTGTAGGGGTGGAATGCGTCAACGTCCTTTTCGGGCTTGATCTTGAGGGGCACCTCGGTTTCGTTGAGGTGCTTGGGGAGAGGCAGCTGAACGAGAATTCCGTGAATCTTATCATCGTTGTTAAGTCTTTCAACAAGGGCGATAAGCTCCTCTTGTGTAGTCTCTGCGGGCAGCTCGTAGCTCTCGGAGTAAAATCCGACCTCCTCGCATCCTCTCTTTTTATTTCTTACGTAGACCTGCGATGCAGGGTCATTTCCAACGATAATTACCGCAAGACCGGGCGCGGAATCGTACTTTTTCTTAAATTCCACTACCTCTTCGGCAATTTCTTCTCTAACGAGCTTGCTTATTACTTTTCCGTCAATTATCTGTGCCATCGCCACTGTCCTCCGTATTATCTTCCGACTTTTCCGCTGTTTCAACAGTATTTTCGCACTTTTTAGCCTTTTTTTCAAAGAAAACGGGATTTTCTACAAGCTGGGGCTTGAGGTATCTATCAAAGGCGTTCAAGGTTGCGCCATGGGCGTTAATCTTTTTATAGGAATAGATCAATCCCGCAACAAGCGCCGCGCCAAACACCACGAAGCACAAGATTCCCACCATCTGGGAAATGCGGATGGCAGTACCGGGCACGTAAAGGCTATCGGTGCGAAGTCCCTCGATAAAGAATCTGCCGATACCATACCAAGCAAGATACATAAAGGCTATCTGACCGTTAAACTTCTTCTTTTTGTAGAAAAGATTTATGAGAATAAATCCCGCAACGTTCCAAAGCGATTCGTAGAGGAAAGTGGGGAGTACGGAAACCATATCCTGTGGTTTAAAAGTAGAAGTCGTATTGGTAGAGATCAATCCCATTCTCATAAAATACAAGGGGTGTCCCTCTTCCACGATTCCGCCAAACGCCTCACCGTTGCAGAAATTGCCCCATCTGCCAAGAGCCTGTGCAATCATAACGCCGGGTGCCGCCATATCCCAAAGCTTTAAGAAGTTGATCTTCTTGATGATCGTAACGACAATTATTGTACTAGCTCCCGCAATAATTCCGCCGTATATGGCAAGTCCGCCGTTACGGAGATTTATCACGTTCTTGAAGAACTCCACAAGGTTAAATTCACCCTTGGGTATGAAGGTGTCCAGCTTGGTTAAGACGAAATAAAGTCTTGCGCCGATAACACCGATAATAACCGTCCAAAGAGCTATATCGGTAATATCGTCGGACTTGATGCTCTCATATTTTCCGCGATAATTTGCATAAAGGAACGCAATAACTATACCGCAGGTGATAATTATTCCGTACCAATATACGGGAAAGCTGCTGTTTTCCTTGCCCAAAAAGCTCAAAATTTTGCCAAGGTCAAACGCCATATTGTTGAGATCAAACTCACCAATTCCGAGTCCCGGAAAGGCTATTTTTGAAATGTGTTCCATAACAATCTCCATTCCGCCGCGTAGCGGCTAAAAAATTATACTTCGGGTCGCACAACCGACAAGGTAAACGCCTCATCGGAAAAGACCGTATTCAAAAGCTCTGTAACGTACTCAAAGCTTATACTTTCAATTATTTTGGGCTGATCAAAGATGTCGATGCCGTCATACGCATAGGACGTAAGCGCAAATGCGATGTCCTCGGTGGAGTCAAAATCCGATATGTACGAGGCATACACGCACTTCTTTTCCCTTTCAAAATCAGAGCGAGAAAGACCACTCTCGCGGCAAAATGCTATGCGCCCCTTGATCTTTTCAAGCAAGGTTTCGGGACAATCGCTCTCGCCCGAGATCATAACGTAAGCCGTTGTGGGGCTTGCCGAATATCCGCTGTCAAAATCGGGGGAGATTATGCCGCTCTCAAGCAGCTCAAGATAAAAGTCGCCTGCCTCGGAGAACATCATATGGAGCAGAATGTTCATTCCCTCAACCTTTTTGTATCTCTCAATAGCTGCCTTGGGAATAGCACAATCCTTTACTCCAATGCAGAAAAGCGGCTTGCCTACGGGCATTTTCTTTTCCACGAAGCTCTTTTTCACCACCGCAGGCTCGTCAAATGACGCAAAGGTTGCACCAAAGTGCTTTCTTTCTGTTCCTATCTCGCGGTCAACTATCCGTAGCACCTCCTCGGGGGTGATGTTTCCGCAAACAGAAAGCGCCATATTTTCAGGGGTATAGAAGTCACGGCAGAGGCGATAAAGCACCTCGGGAGTGATCTTTGATATAGACCTTTCGCTACCGCAGATCTCGTTTTTAACGGGATTTGCGAAATACATAGCGTCAAGCATATTCATGTAACAACGGTCGTAAGGATCGTCCAGACAGCCTCGTATCTCCTCGGCAATAATACCGATCTCCTTTTTCACCGTCTTTTTGGTAAAATAGGGGTGAGTTACAAAGTGCAAAAGCTCGGAGAGCGCCTCGTCTGCCCTTTCGGTAGCATAGAAAAGATAGGCTGTGCGCTCGTTTGAGGTGTAAGCGTTATCGTATGCTCCGAGAGATGAGAAAATATCATCCGCATTTGTTCCGTCCTCGTTTTCAAAGAGCTTATGCTCAAGGAAATGGGCGCAACCCTGGGGGATGGACACCTTTTCTCCGTCTATTTCATATTCAAGGGCATTTCCACCGAAATTCACCGAGAAAATACCGTATGTCGTAGACAAATTCTTTGGGAAAACAAATACGGAAAGACCGCTATCGTGCTCGATCTTATAATAATGCTCGCCTAAAAGCACCGAGTCAAATCGCTGGATATTACTCATCGTATTCGTCCTCCTCTCCGTTTCCGCAAAGGAAATATACGCTATCAAATCTGACCTTATTAGCAACCGCTACGATCTCGTCCTTTGTAACCGCATTTATCTTTTCGGCAACGGTTTCGGGGCTTTCCTCGATTCCTGCCAAAAATCTTCTGAATTTAAACGCCTCTATCGCCGAGGGGCTATCGTGCATCTGCAAAAGACCGGATATGGTCGAGCGCTTTGCGGTGTTTATTTCGTCCTCGCTAAAGTTGCCATTTTGCATTTCTACAAGTTGCTTTTCTATTTCCGTGTAAGCCTTTTCGCGGTTCTCGCTCTTGATTCCGCATCCTATCATCAATACACCCGTAGCAGAGCCGTAGGATGAGTAACAATAGTAGCAAAGGCTTTGCTTTTCTCTCACGTTCATAAAGAGCTTGGCAACCGACGAGCCGCCGTATATCTCGTTGAAAAGGCACATAGCGTAATAGTCGGAGTCGCTCATTATAACGCCGCTTGTGCAACCGATATTCAATCTGCTCTGGGAGGCGTTCATAGTTTCCTCAAGCATATTTAAATCGATATGGCCGTCACGAACAAATGCAATCTCATTGCCAATTACACCCACATTTTCGCGACCGACAGATGCAAATTTTTCACCTATTTCGCATATAACGTCATCAACGTCATCGCTGCCCACATAGTAACATTCGAGGGCGGAATTTTTGAGGAAATATTCAATATTTTCGCTGACCTCGGAGAGGGTCATTTTTTCTATCTGCTCTACCGTTCCCTCAACCGAAATTCCTGCGGCATTTCCTTTAAACATAATGGATTTGCACTTTTCGGCAGAATAGGACTTGGGATCATTTATCTTTGCCTTGATAGCATCAATGGCAAGCTTTTTTTCACTCTCAAAATTAGACGCCGAAAGCAAGCCATCCTCGTCCCTTAAGGGGGCAAAAAGTATCTCCATTATAATGTCGCAAACACTCTTTACGATGCTTTCCTCGTCTCCGCCAAAACGGTACTTATTGCTCAAGACCTTGCAGGAGATCGAGAAAACGTGTCGCTCCCCAACCGACGAAGCGCGCCAGGTGACGGTAGCTCCGTAAAGCTCGTCCAGCTTTTGATTTATCGCCACCACAGAGGGATATTTTTCGCATCCTCGCATCATAGTAGCAAGCATAATTCTCGTCCTCGGAGAGAGAACGGCATCTGCCGGCAGGATAAAATTAAATGAAAGGCGCGACATTTTAAATTTATCGGTCTTTACCGTGTGAAAACGGAAGCCCGCGTCGGCTCTTTCAACTGTTTTTTCTATCATTATTGACCTTTGCTCTTCCTAAAAAGAGCAAATCCTTTCAAAATTATATTATTCTACTATTTTACACCATTTTAAAGACATTTGCAAGTGATATTTTCAATTTTATAATTAAAATAGTAAAAAATAGGCTATTTTACCCTATTTTATGCAAAAATGGGAGAGGATACCCTCTCCCATTTAAATTTATTTGCTACATTTTTTAATAAGCACGTCTGCCGCGCTCTCAAGATACGATACGTTTGCGGATTCGATCCAGCCCTTATCAACGTAAGATGCAACGTCGGGGTCGATCGGTACCTTGGCAAGCAGATCGTAACCAAATTCGTTTGCGATCTCCTCGATGTGGCTCTCGCCAAACACCGGAATCTCCTTGCCGCAATCGGGACATTTAATATAGCTCATATTCTCGACAAGACCAAGCACGGGAATCTTCATCATATCAGCCATATTTGCCGCCTTCTTAACGATCATAGCAACCAGATCCTGAGGGCCGGAAACGATTACGCAGCCGTCGATTGGAATGCTCTGGAACACGGTAAGGGGAACGTCACCTGTACCGGGAGGGCAGTCGATAAGAAGATAGTCGAGGTTGCCCCAAGCGCAATCGGTCCAGAACTGACGAACAGTGCCCGAAATAACCGAGCCTCTCCAAACTACGGGAGCGCTCTCGTCCTCAAGCATGAGGTTGACCGACATGATCTTAATGCCGGTAGCTGTCTCAGGGGGGAGCATATTTCCCTCTCCGTCGCCCTCAACGTCGTCGTACATACCAAACGCCTTGGGGATAGAGGGGCCTGTAATATCTGCATCAAGGATACCAACGCTGTATCCCTTTCTGCTGAGGTTTACCGCGAGCATAGAGGTGACGAGAGATTTACCAACGCCTCCCTTTCCGCTCATAACTGCGATAATGTGTTTAACGTTACTGTATTTGTTAGGTGCGTCCTTTGGGATTCCGCCGCCGTTTTTAGACGGACAGTTTTGAGAACACGTGGAACAATCATGTGTGCATCCTTCTGCCATTTTTGCCTCCCGAATATATATAGTAAGATATTTTTTCAACAAAGGTTATTATACACCATTATTTTGAAAAATGCAATAGCATTTTTCAAAAAATAGGTTTTAATTGTTGTAGAGATAAATTGATGTTTATCGGGGAGTTTTTTACTAACTTTTCTTGTCATCAGCGACAAGAAAAGTTACAAAAGAAACGCCGCACGGTGGATAGGAGTAAGTTCTAAAAATCCGCACAAAAACGATTGTTGCTATCAAATCAAAGGCGGATTTTTAAAACATCCCCTCCCCCGTGACCCCCAACCCCATTTGTTTAAAAGGTAAAGTTATACTTGCAACACGATAGCAAATTGGTTTAGATTTAAATCTTCACGATTTTATAACTCTTTCGGCTACATCTTCCACCCAATTTGGTTGAAGGTTTTTGCCAAGCTTTTTCCCTAAAAAGCTTGCCGCCGGAGGCATCGCGTCTCCCCGACAAATCAAAATTTGAACTACTAAAAAAATAAAAAGGAATCCCATACGGAATTCCTTTTTATTTCTGCTTGTGTGTCAATTAAGCCTCTTTTACGTTGAGAACCTTCTTGCCGTTGTAGAAACCGCAAACCTTGCATACGCAGTGGGGCTTGAGCATCTCGGTGCAAGCGGGGTTGGAGCACTTAACAAGTCCGGGCATAGTGAGCTTGGAGTTGTTGCTTCTTCTCTTATCTCTGCGTGCTTTAGACACTTTTCTCTTCGGTACTGCCATTGTGAAACCTCCTCTCGGAATCGCTTTTTGCGAAACCGAATATAAATAAATTATTTTTTAACTTTTTTGGGGCGTTTATTTGTCTTCCTTGTTCAAAAGCTGAGCAAGAACCGCAAGTCTCGGGTCGATCTCCTTCTTGGGGCAACCGCAGTCGCCACCCTTGAGAGATTTTCCGCACTTGGGGCAAAGTCCGGGGCAATCCTCGGAGCAAAGTATCTTACGGGGGAAATCAAGGAGGAGCGCTTCTGCAAGCTGCTCGTCGATATCGAGACGTCCGTTTTCAACGATAACGTACTCATCAACGTTGTCCTCGATCTGTTCCTCGGTAAGCGTACCCTCGTCGGCTACCACTCTTTCAAAGTCAAGCACGAATTCGCCCTCAACGGTATCAAGACACCTATCGCACTCGGCCTCATACGCAAGCTGAGCCTGAGCCTTCAGTTGCATGTACCCTGCACTGTCGGTGATCTCTCCCGAAACGTGAGCGTCGTCCTTGAAGCTGACTCTGTCCATGGGGATGGGTTCAAGCTTGTATTCAAAGGTTATTCGGTTTTTCTCTCCTCTGAGAAGAGGACCTACGTCCAATTTCATACAAAAACCACCCTTCATCAAGACATAAAACGCGACTTTAATTATTATACATAATAAAATGCGATTTGTCAAGAGTTTTTTTCATTTTTCGAGGGGATTTTTTGAAAATATTTTCAACTTTTTATACTTTTCTTTATCTCTTGACACGCCGAGAAAAAAATGATATACTTATAAGGTAAAAAACGAGAAAGGAGAAACTCATGAAAACAGTTGGAATCGTTTGCGAATACAACCCTTTTCACACGGGGCACCTGCGGCAGATAGACATTCTGCGGCATAATGGCGCAGAGGTGATAATTTGCGCTATGAGCGGCAATTTTTCACAGCGCGGAGAATTGACTATTGCCGACAAATACACTCGCGCAGAGAGTGCAATCAAGTCCGGCGCAGACATAGTGATTGAGCTTCCCTTTCCCTATTCATCCCTTTCGGCAGAAGGCTTTTGTCGCGCAGGGGTACATCTGCTCTCAAGTCTCGGATGCGACACCATTTCCTTTGGTAGCGAGAGCGCAGACATCACTCTGCTCGGTCGCGCGGCGGATGCGGTACTATCCGAGGATTTCGTAAAGGCTTACACCGAAACGAGCAAGGCTCAAGGCTCGGCGAAGTCATTTTTCGAGCTTTTGAAGGCGCATTTGGGCGACGATGTTGCTCTGCTTTCCAACGACATTCTCGCAGTCTCCTATATTGCCGCCATCAAGCGACAGGGACTCAAAATGGACGTTTTCCCCATCAAGAGAGAGGGCGCGGCATTTAATGAAAGTGCTCTCACGGGCAGTTTTCCCAGTGCTACCGCCGTGAGAAAGACGGTAAAAGACTCTTCCGAGGGCTTTGCCGCTCTTCCCGACCACTATCTTCCTGCGGCGGCTCTCGAAACGCTTAGTGCGGCTCAAAAAAGCGGCACTGCGCCCGTATTCATAGACGAGATAGGCTCGGATATTCTCAGCTTTTTCAAGCTTTTATCTCCCGACGAGATCGTGGCGAGAGCTATCAAAAAGTCGGGCGGCGGCGATCACGTTGCCTGCGACGGTTGCGGAATTATTGATCGACTTTGCAACTGCGCCAAGCTCTCTTCAACCCTTGAAGAGCTTTTAGAGAGCGCATATAATTCAAGATACACCGACGCGCGAATAAACCGCGTAATTCTCTTCTCGATGATAGGCGTTTCGGATATTTTTGAAGATTCGCTCCCTGTGTTTACCACGCTACTTGCCGCAAGCGACATAGGAAGAAAACACCTCTCCGAGATAAGAAAAACCGCCATTTTCCCCATAGTTACAAAGCCCGCAGACGCCCCCGAGGGATGCTGCACCGACATTTTGCGACTCTCTGACTCGCTCTACTCTTCGGCTATGCCCTGCGGTGCAAAATTCGATTATTTTCTCAAAAAACACCCTTATATGGAATGAAATTGTAAATTAACCGAAAACTTTAACAATTTTATGTTGACTTGAGAATAATTATATGTTATAATCTATTATTGATAATTTGTGAAAGGATTTCGAGCGATCGAAGCAGGTGATATATAATGGCAGATAATCGTCAGCAGGTCAAGGGCAACGTACTCTACTATAAGAACAGACCCCTCGTCAGAGAAAAAGACACCATTTGCTACGGCGACTTTTCCGAGAGATGCGTTCTCATTTTCGAGATCATGTCCTACGTTGAAAAGGAAGGACAAAAGGTTCCCGGAAAAATATTGATTCAGATTCTTGAGTCTGAAAGCGGCAAGATTTTAAAGCAGGCTGATAAGGAAGGCATGTATGATGCCTTTACCTACGGTATCTTCTGGTACGAAAAGTTCCTTACAGAAAATTAATAGCGATACGCTTGTCATAAGTGTATGTTAAATGAGGCAAGCAGTCGCTTGCCTCATTTGAATTTTAAATGCTTATGTTTTTTGAGTAAAGCTCAAAAATTTTGATCAAATCATAATGGAGGATATAAATATGACTCTCGGAAATTGGATCACCGCTCCCCGTGACATGGGCGTGGCGGCAGTTAACTTCACTTTTAATTTTAAGGCTGACAAGGCTATCAAAAAAGCCGTTGTCAATGCAACCAGCATCGGTGTTTACAAGTTTTCGGTAAACGGAGAGAAGGTTGGAAAGGCTGTTCTTGCCCCCGGCTGGACAAGCTTTAATAACAGAATCCTTTATCAGACCTACGACGTAACCGACATGCTCACAGGCAACGATACTTTTGAGTTTGGAGTTGGTCAGGGCTGGGGTGTCAGCTACTTGGGTTACGGCGGTCTTAATCATTTTCTCGGCGACGCGGTAGGACTTAACGCTTCTATCACCGTGGAATACGAAGACGGCGAGGTGTGTAAAATAATCACCGATGAAAGCTGGGATTGCTACTCTACCCCCGTTACCTCCACCGAGCTTTATATGGGCGAGACCGTTGATATGACCGCGCCTATCGAATTTCTCGGTAAAGCCGTTAAATTTGAAAAGGATATAGCTCTTGAAGCACAGGACGGCGAATGGATAGTTGAAAACGAGCGACTTGCACCCGTAGAGGTTATCAGAACACCCAAGGGCGAGCTTGTTATCGACTTCGGTCAGAATATGACAGGCTACGTTGAGGTCAAGATCAAGGCGAACCGCGGCGACCGTATCGTTATGCACCACGCAGAGGTGCTTGACAGCGAGGGCAACTTCTACAACGCCAACTACCGCACCGCAAGAAACGAAAATATTTACGTTTGCTCGGGCGGAGAGGATATTTTCAAGCCCACCTATTGCTTCCAGGGATTCAGATACATAAAGCTTGTAGAATATCCATTTGAGACCGTTGACGTTAACGATTTCCGCGCTATCGTGGTTCACTCGGAAATGAAGCGCACGGGCTATTATCACTGTGGAAACGAGAAGATAAATCAGCTTTACCATAACGTTATTTGGGGTCACAAGTCCAACTACCTTGATATCCCCACCGACTGCCCCCAGAGAGACGAGCGTCTCGGTTGGACGGGCGACACGCAGGTATTCTGCCGCACTGCCGCTATCAACTTCGACGTTGAAAGATTCTTCCAAAAGTGGATGAGAGACGTGGAGCTTGAGCCGGTGGAAGGCGGTGCAGTTGGCGGCGTTATTCCTGCCGCATATAAGGGCAGAACGTCGAGAATTTCCGCAGGTTGGGGCGACGTGGCATGTATTGCTCCCTGGCAGCTCTATCAGGCTTACGGCAATAAATCCGACCTTAAAAAATGGTTTCCCATTATGAAAAAGTGGGTTGGATATCAAAGAAGCGCAGGACCTGAGGAATATTTGTGGCTTGGCGGCCTTCATTACGGCGACTGGCTTGCTATGGATGACGGTCAGGATTCCTATATCGGCGCAACCTCCAACGACCTTATAGCAAGCGCGTTCTTCGCATATTCCACCTCTCTCGTTATCAAGGCAGGCGAGATTTTAGGCGAGAACGTTGACGAATATCGTGAGCTTTACGCTAACGTAGTTAAGGCTTTCCGCGAGTATTTTATGGAAAACGGCATGCCCAAGAAGGAATTCCCCTACACCGAGTTCGTTGATCCTTATCGCGGAGGCAAACAACCCATCGACACCACCCGTCTCGGTATGACCCAGACCGCTCTGGTGCTTATTCTCAATTTCAATCTCTGTACCGATGAGGAGCGTCCTGCAATCGCCGCAAAGCTTGCGGAAATGATAAAGGCAAACGGCAACAGAATGACTACGGGATTCCTCGGCACTCCCTACATTCTCCACGCGCTTTCCGATAACGGCTACTGTGACCTCGCTTACGAGCTTCTCTTCCAGGAGAAGAACCCCTCTTGGCTCTATTCGGTTTGCCACGGCGCAACCACCATGTGGGAGCATTGGAACAGCCTCAAGGAGGACGGCAGCTTCTGGAGCACCGACATGAACTCCTTTAACCACTACGCATATGGTGCGGTTTCCGATTGGATTTTCGGTGTTTCCCCGGGCATCAAGCCCTGCGCCGATGCGCCTGCTTACAAGATGATTCTCTTCGCACCCCATCCCGACAAGAGACTCGGCTATGCCGACGCT
>JAZOMF010000030.1:0-16552 GCA_045653805.1 Eubacteriales bacterium | reverse complement strand
GCAGCAGATGCTATGGTTAAGGCAGCTAACGTACAGCTTATCGGTTCCGAGAAGATCGGTAGCGGACTCGTATCCGTTATGGTTCGTGGCGACGTTGGAGCAGTTAAGGCAGCAGTTGAGGCAGGCGGCGCAGCAGCAGCTAACCTCGGCGAAGTAGTAGCTACTCACGTTATCCCCAGACCTCACACCGACGTTAACAAGCTCCTCCCTACTCTCGGCTAATATTCGAGAACTGCGGCGGTCACGTATAAATACGTTTGTGTCTTGCCCGAGATCTCGGGCAAGACACACCGCCAGGATAATTTTCTTATGAAGCTATTTAATTACTTCAAAAATCACATCTTTAATTGAGTACCTTCATAAGAAAATTATCGTAAAAAATCGAAAGGAACAGACAAAAATGAACATTTCGACACAAGATATTGAAAGCATTGTAAAAAAGATAGTTTCGGAGATGACTACAACATCTGCCGAGCCTGCAAAAAGCGGCTACGAAATTCCCGTTGGTATCTCTAACCGTCATATCCATTTGACACGCGAAGATCTTGAGACCCTTTTCGGTCCCGGATATGAGCTTACTCACCTCAAAGACCTCTCCCAGCCCGGTCAGTATGCTTGCAAGCAGACCTTGACAATCGTAGGTCCCTCCATGAGAGCAATCGAGGGTGTTCGTGTTCTCGGTCCTCTCAGAAAGGCAAGCCAGGTAGAGATCTCGGTTACTGACTCTTACGTTCTTAAGGTTAAGCCACCTGTTAGAGAGTCCGGAAGCCTTGTTGGTTCCTCCCCCATCACAATTATCGGCCCCAAGGGTATCGTAAGACTTTCTCAGGGCTGCATCATTGCTAACCGTCATATCCACATGAGTCCCAACGACGCTGCGCATTTCGGCGTTAAGGACGGAGATTACATAGACGTTGATGCTATGAGCGGCACCAAGCGCACCCGTTGGTTTGACGTTCAGGTAAGAGTTCACAAGGACTTCCGCCTCGAAATGCACGTTGATACCGACGATGCAAATGCAGTCGGATTCAAGAACGGCTCTACCGTTGTTCCTGTTAAATAAATCCAAAAGCTTGACGAAAGACAGCTTATCCCTAAAAAGGTATAGATTGGCAAACTAAATACTCACAAAGAGGTTTTTGAAATGTTAAAAGGAAAAGTAATTGGAAATATCGTATCTACCAACAAGCTCGATAAGCTTATCGGATACAAGTTTCTCGAAATACAGATTATTGAAAACAATCAGCTCACTGACAAGTACATAGTGGCCGTTGATCGTGCAGTAAGCGCGGGTATCGGCGAGGAGGTGCTTGTGACAACCGGTAGCAGTGCGAGAGCCGCAGTTTGTGATGAGCACTCTCCTGTTGATGCAGTTGTAGTCGGTGTAGTAGATAAGAAGCAGAACTAATTGATCATAGCATAAAGAAAACGAGGCCAAGAAATGTCAGAAATGAATTTGAAATCAGTAATGCAAAACAACAGCATCGTTGGCGCGGGTGGAGCGGGTTTCCCTTCCTACGCAAAGCTTGCAGACGGTGCAGAAATTCTCGTTATTAACTGTGCAGAGTGCGAACCCCTCATGTATACCGACTATATGATCATGCGCGAGGAAATGTCTAAGATTGCAGAGGGCGCAAAGCTTGTTATGGCTGAGACCGGCATCAAGCACACTTACGTAGCAATCAAGGAGCACAGAGCGCACATGCTCGGATTTTGCGAGGGTCAGACCCTTGCAGAGGGCGTAACCGTTAAGCTCCTTCCCAATATTTATCCTATGGGTGATGAAATCAATCAGATCTACGAGGCTACCGGAAGAGTTGTTAAGCCCGGAAATCTTCCCATCACCGCAGGCGTTATCGTTTACAACGGCGAGACAGTTTACAATATCTGGCGCGCAGTTAACGAAGGTAAGCCCGTTACCGAAAAGTGGGTAACCATCGGAGGCGACCTCCCCGAGAGATACACCGTTAAGGTTCCCGTTGGCATGAGAGTTTCCGAGATCTTCGCTCAGCTCGGTGTCACCGTTAAGGACACCCATGCTATGATCGATGGTGGTCCTTCCATGGGTCGCATTAAGGATCCCGCAACCGCTACCGTAACCAAGACCACCAAGTCTCTTCTCATCATCCCTGAGAGCGCACGCGCTATCAAAAATAAGAGAGTTGACATGAACGATATGCTTCGCCGTGCAGCTTCTGCTTGTTGTGGATGCTCCAGATGTACTGAAATGTGTCCCAGACACCTCCTAGGTTATCCCATCGAGCCCCACAAGATGATAAGAGTTGCTATGGGCAATGTTGCAAACGATAACCCCCAGATGATCGCTAACGCTTCCCTCTGCTGCTCTTGCGGAGTTTGTGCTGAGGTTTGCTGTCAGGAGATCTCCCCCAAGGACGTTATCCTCAATCTCAAGGGCATCCTTGCAAAGAACAAGATCAGATTCCAGTCCGGTAATGAGAACTACAAGGTTTCCTCTGACCGTCCTTACAGAATGATCCAGTCCGAAAAGTGGGAGGACATTCTCGGAGTACATAAGTATGACGTCGTTCCCAAGTTCATTCCCGAAAAGCTTAAGGCGAGCAAGGTTGAAATTATGATGTCGGGTCACATCGGTGCTCCCTCCGTTCCTGCTGTAAACGTAGGCGACGTTGTTGAAGAGGGTCAGCTTATTGCAAATCCCGGCGCAGGACTTTCCCTCCCCCAGTACGCTTCCATCAGCGGTAAGGTAACCTTCGTTGATCCCACCAAGGTGATCATCGAGGCTTGATCCTAAATTCGGACACATCATAGAAAGAAAGGCACAGGAAATATATAATGTATCAGGCAATTGGCGTAATTGAACTTAAAAGCATAGCAAAGGGTATCGAGGCAACCGACGCAGCTCTTAAGAGTGCAGGCATCAGCCTTGTATCCGCTCGCCCCGCTTGCCCCGGCAAGTACGAGATCATTCTCACCGGTTCTATCTCCAACGTGACCAGTGCTGTCGAGCACGTTAAGGACCGTTTCGATGAGAAGCTTGTTGACTCCTCTATTATGGGTCGTATCGACGAGCAAGTTATCACCTCCCTCTTTGGAACCGCTCCCGTTGAAAAGAAGGGCAGTCTCGGTATTATCGAGACATACTCCGCAGCTTCTATCATTAAGGCTGCTGATATCGCAGTTAAGACCGCAAAGGTTTCTATTTTCGAGCTTCGCACCTCCCGTGGTATGGGTGGTAAGGGCGTTTGCCTTATCACCGGTGACGTTGGTGACGTTACCGCCGCTGTTGAAGCAGGTGCTCAGCACGCGAAGGATCAGGGGCTCTTCTTCGGAAGCTCAGTGATCGCCGCTCCCCACGCAGAGCTCTGGGATCAGATCTAAGAGATGCGCGGGACGCGAGGGATGCGTTTGGGGAACTTTTGAACAAGTCCCCCAAGCCCCTCAAAACTTTCCTCAAAAAGGATTATATTATCCCCATATAGATATTTAAAATGGGATTGATTTAAATTAAAATTTATCTGCTATCGTATTGCGAGCAGATCTTATATTTTCAAAAAAGCAACACAACTCCAAAATAAAAAATACGGAGAAACTTAAATTATGAGTCAAATCAAATTTGTAATAGATAAAAGTCCAAGAATACAGAAGCTTATCGATCATCTTTACGCGGCTACTCCTCAGATCGAGGCTGACAGAGCCGAGCTTTTGACCGAAAGCTACAAGATGACAGAAGCGCTTCCTATGGTAAAGCGTCGTTCCGCGGCTTTCCGCCATATCCTTGAAAATATTCCGATCATTATTCGTCCCTACGAGCTTTTCGTTGGAAGCAACTCGATAGTTCCCCGCAGCTGTCAGACCTTCCCCGAATACTCGTTTGAATGGCTTGAGGGCGAGTACGACACAATAGCAACCAGAGATGCAGACCGATTCTACATTTCTCCCGAAACGGTTGAAAGACTTAAGAAGGTGCACCCCTACTGGAAAGGCAGAACCGTAAGCGATCTCGCAGCGCAGTCTATGGACCCCAAGGTTCTTGACGTATTCCTCAATCACGGAATCTTTACCGTAGGAAACTACTTCTACAACGGTATCGGTCATATTAACGTAGATTACGCAAAGGTTATATATAAGGGCATGGAGGGCATTATCGCCGAGGCGCGCGAAGCAATGTCAAAGCTTTATGCCGGAAATGGCGACTATCTTACCCGCAAGAATTTCCTTGAGTCCGTAATCGAGAGCTGTGAGGCGGTAATTACATACGCTCACCGTCATTCCGCCCTCGCTCGCAAGGAAGCGGCCGAGTGTACCGACAGCAAGAGAAAAGCAGAGCTTCTCCGCATAGCGGAAACCTGTGACAGAATTCCTGCCAAGCCCGCGCGTAATTTCTACGAGGCGTGCCAGGCCTTCTGGTTCGTTCAGCAGCTTATTCAGTGCGAGTCCAGCGGACACTCTATCTCTCCCGGACGCTTTGACCAGTATATGTATCCTCTTTTCAAGAAGGATATCGACAGCGGCGCTATCACTTACGAGGAGGCGCAGGAATACATCGACTGTCTCTGGGTAAAGCTCAATGACCTTACTAAGGTAAGAGATGCCGCATCGGCTGAAGGCTTTGCAGGCTACGGTCTTTTCCAGAACCTTATCGTAGGTGGACAGAATGAGGAGGGTATCGACGTTACAAACGAGCTCTCGTATATGTGTATGGAGGCAACTATGCACGTCCGTCTTCCCCAGCCCTCGCTCTCTATCAGAGTTTGGAACCGCACCCCCCACGACCTTCTTATCAAGGCGGCTTCGGTTGTAAGAGAGGGACTTGGTGTTCCCGCGTTCTATAACGACGAGGTTATCATTCCTGCAATCATGGCAAGGGGTCTTACCCTCGAGGATGCGCGTGACTACGCGATTATCGGTTGCGTTGAGCCTCAAAAGGGCGGTAAGACCGACGGTTGGCATGATGCTGCGTTCTTTAATATGTGCCGTCCTATCGAGCTTGTATTCTCCAACGGATATGACAAGGGTGAGCTTATCGGTCTTCAGACCGGCGACGTTGAAAAGATGACAACGTTTGAAGAGTTCTATGAGGCGTACAAGGCTCAGCAGAACTACTTTATTGAAATGATGGTACAGGCAGACAACGCTGTTGACTATGCTCACGGTGTTCGTTGTCCTCTCCCCTTTGAGTCCTGCCTCTGCAACGACTGTATCGAAAAGGGTGTTTCTCTTCAGGAGGGCGGTGCTCACTACAATTTCACAGGTCCTCAGGGATTTGGTATCGCTAACATGACTGATGCGCTTCTTGCTGTAAAGACTCTTGTTTTCGACGAAAAGAAGGTCACTATGGCTGAGATGAAGCAGGCGCTTGCCGATAACTTCGGTAAGGGCTACATCCCCAAGAAGTCGATCGAGTTGACCACAGAGGTCGTAAAACAGCTTGACGCAAGTGGTGTAGAGGTCACCGAAAGCACTATAAAGCAGATCTACACTACATTCGCTGAGGCTTCTCACATCCCTGCCGACAAAAAGGCAAGATACGATGAGATTCTCAAGATGATAGAAGCACTTCCCAAGTACGGTAACGATATTCCCGAGGTCGATGCATTTGCGCGTGACGTTGGTAATAGCTACACCAAGCCCTTTGAGAAATTCACCAATCCTCGCGGAGGCATCTACCAGGCAGGTCTTTACCCCGTATCGGCTAACGTTCCGCTGGGTTACCAGACCGGAGCTACTCCCGACGGACGTCTTGCATTCACCCCCATTGCGGACGGCGTAGGCCCCGCATCGGGCAGAGACGTTAAGGGCCCCACCGCAACCGCTAACTCGGTTGCGAAGTTGGACCACGCAGTGGCTTCCAACGGTACCCTCTTTAACCAGAAATTCCATCCCTCGGCTCTCTCCAGCATGGCGAGCCTTGAGAAATTCGTTGCTTACCTGCGCGGCTACTTCGATCAGAAGGGCATGCACGTTCAGTACAACGTAGTTTCCAGAGAAACACTTCTCGATGCACAGAAGAATCCCGAGAAATATAAGACCCTCGTAGTAAGAGTTGCAGGTTACAGCGCGCTCTTCACCACTCTTTCCCGCTCACTTCAGGACGATATTATCAACCGTACCGAGCAGGGCAATATTTAAGAGAGGATGCGTTTGGGGGACTTTTGAAAAAGTCCCCCAAGCCCCTCAAAACCTTCCCGAATGAATGGTTTGAATTTATAGCCTATAGTTTTGCAAAAACCTTGAATAAGGGCAGTAATACTTTTCTTGGGCATTACTTTCCTTATTTGAAGTTTTTGGAATTCTTAAAACTTTTTTTAAAAATGTTTTAAGTTGCCGAAGGCAAAAATTGAGAAAGGAGACCGACGTGTCTACTAACATATACGAACAAACGGGACGTATCTTTGACATTCAGAGATATTCGTTGCACGACGGTCCCGGAATCAGAACAATAGTATTCCTCAAGGGCTGTTATCTCCGTTGCAAATGGTGCTGCAATCCCGAATCGCAGGAATATAAAATTCAAGAGATGACTCGCGGCGGAAAGACAGAAATAATGGGGCGTGACGTAACCGTACAAGAGGTAATGGACGAAATTATGGGCGACCGCGTCTACTACGCGCGTAGCGGCGGAGGAATTACTCTGTCGGGCGGCGAATGTATGGCTCAGCCCGAATTTGCAGAGGCTCTTCTTCGCGCAACTCACGATTACGGCTTCAACACCGCTATCGAAACTACCGCTTTTGCCGACCGAGAGGTCGTAATGAGACTTTTGCCCCACGTTGACCACTTCTTGATGGACATCAAGCATATGGACAGTGTAAAGCATCTGGAATTTACTACCCGACCCAACGAAAAAATTCTCGAAAATGCAAAATACATCGCAGAAAACGCGAAGCATCTTATAATCCGCGTTCCCGTTGTGCCCACGTTCAATGCAACGCCCTCGGAAATCGCAGATATTGCTCGTTTTGCCGCATCTCTGCCAAACGTGACCGAAATGCACCTGCTTCCCTACCACCGGTTGGGTCAGGATAAGTACACAGGTCTTGGTCGCACATATCTTCTTGACGGGATCGCTCCCCCCACCGCCGACACCATGAACATGCTTCTTGAGGCGGCACAAAATGCGGCTCCTCGTCTTCAGATACAAATTGGAGGTTAAAAATGATTCCTAACTTTGAATTTCAAGATAAAATGCGAATAGTTCAGGAGCTGGTACCCGGTCGTCAGATCACACTTGCTCACATTATCGCAAATCCCGAACCTACTCTCTATCAGAAGCTGGGTCTTGACCCCAAGCTTGACTACGAGCATGCCGCAATCGGTGTGTTGACCGTCAGCCCCGCGGAAACCGCAGTTATCACCGCAGATATTGCTCTCAAGTCCTCTGGCGCAGACCTCGGATTCGTAGACCGTTTCTCGGGCACACTCATTATCACCGGCAAGGTTGCTGAGGTTGAGGCTTCCTTTTCCGCAATCACCGAGTATTTCAGAAACGTTCTTAAATTCTCGGTTTGCGAAATGACCAGAACCTAATGAAAAAGCTGATACTTATGGGCAGAGTCGCCGCAGGTAAGACTACGCTGACTCAGGCTCTCAAGGGCGAGCAGATACACTACTGCAAGACCCAGTACATCAATTACATGGACACCATAATCGATACGCCCGGCGAATACACCGAGGTCCACACCCTCGCGGCGGCTTTGGCGGTCTACTCCTACGAGGCAGACGTTATAGGTCTTGTAGTCAGCGCCAACGAGCCCTTCTGCGTATTCCCCCCTAACTGTGTCCATCACGTCAACCGTGACGTTATCGGCATTATTTCGGGTATCGACAAGCCCGACGCCAACGTTCCGCTTGCCGAGCGCTGGATCAAAAACTGCGGACTGAAAAAAGAAAAGATATTTTACGTCAGCTCCTACACTCGCGAGGGTCTTGACACTATAATCGATTACCTCAATCAAGAATAAACAAATTCGGAGGAAGCTATGGCAATAACCAAAACTATCTGCTTCGCCAACAACAAGGGCGGAAGCGGAAAATCCACCACCTGCGCAAACGTAGGCTACTCAATGAGCACTCTCGGTAAAAAGGTGCTCCTTATCGATGCCGACATGCAGATGAACCTCACCTTGCAGTTTTTCGACGACGAGCAGTCGCTTGACATGGCAAAGAGCGATAAAAACCTCTATCAGGGCATGGTTGAGCAGAAGGATCTTACAAGCTTTATAGTTCCCACCGAATATGAGGGTCTTGATCTTATTCCTTCTTCCACTCTTATGAGCGGAATCGAGTTCCAGCTCTTCACCAAGTGGCAAAGAGAGTTCATTCTCCGTCAGGGTCTTAAGAATATTAAGGAATCTGGCAAGTACGATTACATTCTTATCGATGCTCCCCCTACACTTGGTTGCTGGGTAATGAACATTATGTGCGCATCCGATTTTCTGGTAATTCCCGTTGAGGCTTCTCCTTGGGGACTTTTCGGACTCGCAAATATGTTCGAATTCTACGAGCAGGTCAAGCTCATCTCTCCCAAGCTTGAAATTTTGGGTATCGCCATCACGAAGGCAAGCGAGCGCAAGAACTACTTTAAGCAGACCGTTGAAACCCTTTCGAGCCTTGACAACGTAAGACTTTTGGAGTCTATAATCAGAATCGACAGCACCATTGAATGGTCTCAGGATAATAGCAAGCCTGTTATGGCTTATAAGAAGACAAGCCGTGCGGCACAAGAATATATGGAAATGGCACAGGAGGTTATGAAATATGCCGATAGGTAAGGACAGTATCACAAAAAGAGTGGCTAAGACCACAACAGAGGAAAAGATCGCTCCGGAGCTGGTAGCAACCACCGCTGCAGCACCTGCTCCCGAAAAGAAGGCTCCTGCAAAGAAGACCACCTCTACTACCACCAAGAAGACTTCCACCACTACAGGTGCAAAAAAGACCACTTCCACCGCAAAGAAAACCACCTCTACCGCTAAAAAGCCCGCAGCTAAGCCTGCTGAGCCCAAGGCGGAAACCGCTCCCGTTGAGACTCCCGTGGTTGAGACCGCAGTTCTCTCCAACGTAGCCCCCGAAACAGTTGCGGCAGTTATCGGTCACAAGGAAGACGAGAAGTACGAAAAGGTACAGATCGGTCAGAAAATGCCTGACTTTTTGCTTTGATAAAGACTTTAATAACGCATAAAAAATGGAGAGCGTCAGCTCTCCATTTTTTATATCTTTTCGTATTTTGCAACCTTTGCGCTGGAATGTATTTCAATGTTTTCGCTATACTGAACGAAATCAACCTCACAGCCTGCGCCAATGCTCACGATTCTGCCTACGACCTTTGGAGCGGTTACGTCTTCAAGAGTAACAACGTCGCCCTCAATATACTCGTCCACACTGAATCTTCCGCCGCAACCAATTATTTTATTCAGCAAAAGCTTTCGCTTTACCTTATTGGCCTTACTTTGGATCTTTATCTCCCCTCCGCCAATAGAACCGACCCGGCTTGAATTACTATGGCCGTCAATATTTATATCTATTTTTTCTGCATTCATTAGTCCGCCGCATTTGATCGCACCCGAAATACGTATCTCCTCCGCTGCGATCTCTCCACCTACATCCAGACCGCCGGAGCAGTCAAAGGATTCACATTTCAGGCTTCCGCCACAGCTAATCCCTCCCGAAAGCTTGATCTCTCCCTTTCCTATCACATCGCCGCCCACTTTAAGCGGTCCGCTAACATTTATATTTTGCGCCGAAAGGCTCTGCTCAATATGGCAAGCGCCCGAAATTCTTGCATCCTCAGAGCAAACTACGTTCGCAGTTCCTTTCACAGAGCCCGAGCAATCCAACGACTGACAACGGACGTTCCCATCAAGCCTGCCGCTTCCGCTGATCGATATTTTTTCATTATATTCACCTGCCGCGATTGTTCCGCTACCCGAAATATTCATATTTTATCCCCTTCCGAAATTTTTCTTTATTAATTCAAATATGTCTGTCACTTCACCGTTTTTATCGATTATAGAAATTCCCTTAACGTCACACAAGCGAAAGGTTTTTTCACCAAATTCGGTATTAAGAACGATAAACTCATTTTTACTATCCTCACCCAAAATGGTTTTGGCTAATTCGTCAAGCAGAACATCCTCTTTTTTTGCGATTATAAGTTCAACGCGCTCGCAAATCAGCTTTTCGGGGAAAAAGGTCTCCTGCCCCGTGACTGTAGATTTTTTGATAAACCATTCATCGGGAATAAGTCCCTTTCGTTTCCAGCGGTATAACGCTCCGTATGAAATATTATATTTCTCTAAAAGCTCCTTTTTTGAAATCAAAGCATCGTTTCCCATTACGTTCCCCTTTCGTAACATTGTTACGGTATAATTATAGCATAACATTGTTACGATGTCAAGATTTTTAAGATAATTTTTGTTTATTCTTGACAAATCAAATTCCTCATGTTATAATAACAATAGTTGAACAATCATTCAATTATCGAAGCAAAGGAGCATATAATGGAACACAAGCACGAAATAGCACCTGTGTGCTGCGAGCATGAAACACACCACGAAATAATCGACCAAATATCTCTGCCCGATGACGAGCATTTCTTTGATCTGGCTGAATTTTTCTCGGTCATGGGCGACAGCACTCGCATCAAAATACTCTATCTGCTTTTTGAGGGCGAGCTGTGCGTTTGCGACATCTCCGAAAAGCTGTGTATGAGCATGTCCGCCATATCTCACCAGCTTCGTGTACTGAAGAACGCTAGACTTGTCAAATACCGCAAGCAGGGCAAGTCGGTTATCTATTCCCTGCACGACGACCACATCAAAATCATAATTAATATGGGCGTTGAGCATATCGAAGAATAATTTTTGAGAGGTATAAACTTATGAAAAAAACATTTAATCTTGAAGAGCTTGACTGCGCGCACTGCGCGGCAAAAATGGAGACCGCTATTAACAAAATCGACGGCGTTATCTCTGCCAGCATCAGCTTTATGTCGCAAAAATTGACCATCGAGGCCGCTGACGAGGACTTCGATAAGATACTCAAGGCGGCACAGAAGGCCGTCAAAAAAGTAGAGCCCGATTGCCGCATCATTATCGACTGATATGCGCAAAAGAGATAAAAAACAACTGATAAGAATAATCGTTTCGGCAGTCTTATTGGCGATCGTTTGGGCAATCGAGCATTTTTCGCTTATCCCTACTGTTTTGACGATTGGGGAATTTGACCTGCAGACGCTTCTGTTTTTCTTGATTCCCTATTTCGTCATAGGATATACCGTGCTTTGGCGCGCCGCGAGAAACATCGTGCGCGGACAGATATTCGACGAGAATTTTCTAATGTCCATCGCGACGATTGGCGCATTTATCACGGGAGAATACGCCGAGGCGGTTTTCGTAATGCTCTTTTACAGCGTTGGTGAATTGTTCGAGCATATCGCCGTTGGCAAGAGCCGAAAGTCTATAAAATCTCTGCTTTCTATCCGAGTTGACTCCGCTTTTGTGGAAAACGAGAATGGCGAGCTTGAAGAAAAGCCCTGCGAAGAGATTTCCGTGGGAGACGTTATCTGCGTTAAGGCTGGTGGTAAAATACCCCTTGACGGCGTTATAATCGAGGGCAACACCGCACTTAACACCGTGGCTCTTACGGGCGAATCTCTCCCTCGCGACGTACACGAGGGTGACACAGTGCTGAGTGGGTGTGTCAATTTAAACGGATTTATCAAGATCAGAGTTACAAAACCCTTTGAGGAATCCACCGTTTCGAAGATTCTTGCCCTTGTAGAAAGTTCCACCGCCAATAAGGCAAAAAGCGAGGAGTTTATCACCAAATTTGCCCGCGTCTATACCCCCATCGTGGTGATTTCCGCAGCTCTTTTGGCGGTCATCCCTCCTCTGTTTATCGGAATGAGCGACTTTGTCGTTTGGCAAGAGTGGATATATCGCGCTATGACATTCCTTGTAATCAGTTGCCCCTGCGCGCTGGTTATTTCGGTTCCGCTATCCTATTTCGGAGGCATCGGATCGGCATCCACACGAGGCATCCTCATCAAGGGCTCCAACTATCTCGACGCTCTCGCATCCTGCGACACGGTGGTATTTGATAAAACCGGAACACTGACCGAGGGCTCGTTTTCGGTGAATTCAGTGACATGCGCCGAGGGTATTTCAAGGGAAGAGATTATGTCGCTTGCCGCATCAGTAGAGAAGTTTTCTACTCACCCTATTGCTAAGTCTATTATTAGTACTTACGAGGCCGAATTTTGCGCTACAACGTGTGAAGTTAGCGAAGTTAAAGAAGTAGCAGGGCGCGGAATAGAGGCGATCATAGACAAAAAACGCCTTGCTGTAGGAAATCTTGCTTTGATGTCCGACCATAGAATTTCTGTTCCCGACAGCCACACTTCGGGTGAGGTCGGCGTTTCGGTATTCGTCGCCTTTGGTAGCAAATACATGGGCTGCATAACCGTTTCCGACAAAGAAAAAGATGGCGCGGCAGAGGCTTTGCACGCGCTCCGCTCTGCGGGCGTTAGGAGAACTGTAATGCTTACAGGCGACCGCGAAAGCGTTGCCCAAAAGGTTACAACCGAGCTTAACATTGAGCAATATCTCGCCGAGCTTTTGCCTGCAGATAAGGTCAACGCCATTGAGGAATTTTTAAGCGATGACAATCACCGAGGCAAGGTAGCATTCGTTGGCGATGGCATCAATGATGCTCCCGTGCTTGCACGCGCCGACATAGGTATCGCCATGGGTGCGCTTGGCAGTGATGCCGCCATTGAAGCCGCCGACATCGTGCTTATGAATGATGATCTTAATAAAATAAGTGACGCCATCCTGCTCTCTCGCAGAACTCGCCGCATAGTTATCGAAAATATCGTTTTTGCACTCGGAATTAAGATAACCGTGCTTATCTTGGGAGCTTTGGGCATAGTGGGACTTAACGCCGCAGTTTTTGCCGACGTTGGAGTTGCAGTGATTGCAATTCTTAATTCAATGAGAAATCTTAAAAAATAGCAATTTAAAATAACCCATCCGAGGATGGGTTATTTTTTATAATATTATTCACCGTCAACTAAAACGAGAGAATCGTTTCCGCCCGCTACCTCTACCCCGCTGCAATCGACAGCTTCGAGAGACTCGCATTTATAAAAGGCATCCTTGCCAACCTTCTTTACACTGTTAAGCTCAACGCTACGAAGCGCATAACAAAGGGCGAAGGTAGAGGGATTTATTTCGGTCACACCATCGGGGATAGCCACGCTTGTGAGTGCTCTGCAACCGTAAAACGCCTGCATACCAATCTCACGCACATTACCAAGATCCACAAGCATAAGGTTGTCACATCCAAAGAAAGCATCATCACATATAGTCGTCACAGAATTGGGCATCGCCACCTCAATCAGCGATCGGCAAGCATAAAAGGCTCTGACACCTATTTTTTCTATTCCCTCGCCCAGACTAAATTCGCCGATATATTGGCAAGATGCAAATGCTCTATTTGGAATTTCCGATGCTCCCTCAACAGTTACACTGTAAAGAGACTTGGGAACAAACTGTGCATTATGGTCAGCACTCTCTGCACCAAAAATGTAGCCGATATATCTATTTTCGCTGTTACTTCCGCCTACAAAAGGAATAGTGAGGGAGTAGAGAGCATTGCTCTTATAAAGCGCACCAAGACCGATTTTTTCAGCGCCCGCAAAGGACATCGAATAGAGCGAGCTACAATAGCCAAAGGCATATTCTCCGATGCTCTCTACCGCAGACACGTTTATATACACCAGGTCACGGCACTCGTAAAATGCAAAAGCGCCGATAGATTCAATACTATCGGGAAGCGCCACCGCCAAAAGAGATTTGCATCCCGCGAAGGCATTATCCTCAATTCTGTTAGTTTTATTTCCCACGATAACCATTTCAAGAGCCGTAGGCACCTTAACGGCGTGGTCAGAATATCCGTTACTACCGAAAATATAACCCAAATTGGTATTTTCCTTGCCATCTCCTATGAAAGGAAGACGAAGCACAAGCATCGAATTTGCGCCCTCAAATGCGCTTTTCTCTATATAGCATACACTGTCAGGAACGTATACGGCTTCTACAGCTTCAGACGAAAATGCCTTTTCCCCAATAGCCAATACCGGCTTTCCGCCAATGCTATCGGGTATAATTATAACACCACCGCCATTATATCCGTCTATTCTGACTCCGTCTTCATAGTCGGAGACGTTAAAATCGCTCTCATTCGCCACAGAGTCATTCTTGAATACAGCCTCTACCCTTTTTTTGTAATTGGCATATTTTAAAGACAGCTCTACGGTATCCTTACCAATGCCTGTGGATGGCTCAAATTCTTCCTTGCATTCCCATTCCCCATCCATCGCCTCTTGGGGCTTCTCGACACAACCAACAAAGACCGCCGACATTGCAAGAACTAATATAAGAGCAAAAACGATTGAACGAATAAAGCTTTTATTCATCACCTTCGTCCTCCTCTTCATACTCTGTATCTTCTTCAAGCTCCTCTGATTGGGGAGATGCCAATATTACCTTTTCGCTACCCACACGGACAACGTGATAGCATATTACTATCAAAAGGGGGAGGATCTGGGAGAAAAACCAAGTGTAAGTTTTATCCCAAAGGGTTGTGAAAGCTTCACCTGTGGAGGGGTCTACGACCTCGACGCTCGCCATTCGAATACAGGGGAGCATCATTCCATATATAAAAAATGCCACCGCACCAAAGGCGACAAGCTTCTCCACCTGTGTGTATACGAGAACATTATTCTTTTTGTTGATATAGAAAAGCTCGGTTACTGCCACCATCAAAAGCACAGGAAATGCCGCAAAAATATTCTCTGCCAGCCACAAAAGATTCTGATTTTTTTCATCAGAAGCAATGTCTGCGATGATCTCCGCACCACGTCCCTGATAAAAAACAATACACACTACGGCCACAACGCAGAGCACTATCGCGCACGCTATCATTCTGAACCAATCTATTTGTTTGTTTTTTTCTGTCATTTTGTCAATCCTTTTTGATCAATTCTGCTTTCTGACGCTCTTGTACTCGTCATAATATCTGTAATAAGGACACCTACCGGTATTCCTGCCGAGGAAGTCTATCATTTCGTCCTCGTCAAGTGAGATCATACATACGTATTCTTCCCACTCCTCATCGAAATCATAAAATTCGCAGCTCTCACAGCTTCCTACCGCCGCCTTTTTCTCGTCTGCCATATTTCCCTCCATCAAAGCTTGAAGGAGTCGGGCAAAAGCTCACCTAAGGTCTTCTCGGTAATTTTTTCGCCGTCGCTGAGCAATACGGTAAAGTCTGCATTGCAAAACTCATTCATAAACTGACGGCAAATTCCGCAGGGGGCACAGTTTTCGCTGATAGGATCTCCCCTTTTTCCGCCAACGATTGCAATAGCATCAAACTCGCGCTTACCTCGGCTTACTGCCGCACAAAAAGCCGAGCGCTCCGCGCATATCGTACCACCAAATGAGCTGTTTTCCACGTTTGTACCCACGATTATCTCACCATCAGAGCAAAGCAGAGCCGCGCCTACACAAAAGCCCGAGAAGGGAGAATAGGAATTTTCTCTCACCTCTATTGCCTTTTTAACCAGCATTTCCTTCATTTTTTCATCAATCTTTTTCATATCTTCTCCAAAATTCTCAGCCCGACACCCATATATGATGTCGGGCTCAAAGGTTAATTACTTATTAGATCCCTCAACAAAATATGCCGCCTCAGTATCGGCGCAGTTGAGAAAGAACGCCAAGGGGAACATCTCCATAGCCTTTCCAACGTTTCCGGGGTCGTCTGTGGCAGAGAATCCCATGTGATAACGGATAGCAAAAGCCTCGTCGCGGGTAAGCCTCATATAGCCCGAAACAATGTAAACGCTCTTCTCACCGTGACCGTAGGGGAGGTTATCCTCGATGGTGTAATAGGGCACGCTCTCCCATCTTCCCTCTGCGTTTTTCTGGTTTCTGAAGCTGGTCTTGTAGAAATTTACCTTGCAGAGATCGTGAAGCAGAGCCGCAATAGCAATGCTCTCCTCGCTATATTCAATGCCGTACTGCTCTCGAACTCGCTGACGGCTCATAATGTCGCAAAGGCAGTCATAAACGTTCAGCGAATGCTCAAGCAAGCCGCCCTCGTAGTTTCCGTGGAAACGAGTGCTTGCAGGAGCCTCGAAAAAGTCGCTCTGCTCCGAACACAAAAATTGGAGCAGCTTCTCCGAGCCCTCTCTCTTTATTTTGGTCTTGAATATTTCAATAAATCTTTCTCTGTTAGTCATTTTTAACCTCTTTTTGGGTTTATATAATATATATTATTATTTTAACAAAACTATAAAGCTTTGTCAAGGGCTGAGAAAGAAAATAGCATTTGGGATTCAAATTTTGATTTATCGGGGAGACGCGGGGATGCGGTTTCCGCTTTTTCGAGAAAAAGCTTGGCAAAAAGCTTCCACAAGAAAAGATTGAAGAAGTAGCCGTAGAGTAATAGCACACCGTGAGGATTTCAAGCGAAACTCTTGGGCTATCGTGTTGCAAGTAAA